>NZ_JBFUIV010000015.1:0-130937 GCF_056401715.1 Bacillus sp. P4_E1 | reverse complement strand
CGCAAAGGAAACTGCCATGACAATGCTTGTATTGAATCATTCTTTTCTCATTTTAAATCTGAAATGTTTTATCTCAATTATTATCAAACAAAAGAAGAATTGATTCAAGCAATTGAAACATACATCTATCATTATAACTACAAACGATTCCAAAAACGACTCAATCATCGAGCTCCGATTGAATATCGAATCTCAATGGCTGCTTAGTCTTTTTTTAAAGCTGTCTACTTGACGGGGATAAGACCAAATTTCGTGTCTTTTTTTATTAGGAATATGCGAATATGACTCATTATTTAGTTTAGTCGTTTATCATACATTAACTGGATTTGTATGCCGTAAGGATCTTCAATAATACCATATGCTTCACTAAATATATTTTTTTCTAGTGGAGAGATTATTTTCACATGCTTATCGGAAATTAAATTATTATAAAATCTTTGTATTTCTTCTAAATTAGCACTTTGAATGCAAAGTGACATGTTATTTCCAACGCTATAACGTTCAGTAGGGTTCATTGTATCTTCGGCTATCATTAGCTTTGTATTCCCAATTTGTAAAACAGAGTGGGCAATATGATCTTTATTTTCACTTGTAATTTCAAAAGAACTATCTCTTTTGGCCAGTTCTTCATACGTAACAATCATTAACTTCTTGGCCTCTAAATTACGTGTATAAAAATTAATTGCCTCCTTTGCTTGCCCATTCATTGAAAGAAAAATAGCTATTTCTAATGTCATAAATATATAACTCCTTTATTAGTTAATAATTATAATATAGACTAAAAAGGTTTCAATACATGACACCTTTTATGGAGGGAAATATGAAAAAAACTGAACGAATAAATGATATGCTTATTTTCTTAAATAATAAAAGATATTTTAATTTAAAAGATTTAATGGTTAGATATGATATTTCTAAAAGTACCGCGTTGCGAGATATTCAATCATTAGAAGAAATAGGTGTACCAATATATTCTGAACTAGGTAGAAATGGGAGTTATAAAATTATAGAAAATAGTGTGTTATCACCAATATATTTTAGTGTGGATGAAATGTATGCGTTATACTTTTCGATGCTTACATTAAATGGATACAAAACAAAGCCATTTAATATAGAAAGTATTGCGCTTGAAAATAAATTTAAACATGTATTACCTGATAATGTGAGTAAAAATATTTCAATCATGGAACGAACGCTTTCCTTTGAAGTAACAAATCATAGTAACTTTAGTCCGTTCTTAAAAGAACTTTTACAGGGGATTTTTGCTGAGCGAGTTTATCATTTAACATATTTAAAAAAAGATGAGGAGAAAGTATTGGTCGCCCAATTTATTCGAATAGAATCTAAATTTGGCCAGTGGTATGCTAAAATCTTTAATTTTGAGACAAATCATGTTCAAATAATTAGATGTGATAAAATTCTTTCTATTGTGGAAACAAGCAATACTAATTCAAAAAATCTTGAAGAATTGTTAAGTTATCTTACTACTTTTCACAGAAAGCCTGATGCAACTGATTTTATTGTCGTTGTTAATCAAAAAGGAAAAGACATTTTTGATAAAGAGAATTATCCTTCCATGAGGATACAAAAAGAAAATGAAAATTACATTATAACAGGCTATTTTAATAAACAAGAAGTTGATTTTGTTTCAAGTTATTTTCTGAATTTCGGTGAAACGATTATCTCAATTCAGCCTGTTATGCTAAAAGAGTTAATTTATAATAAGGTATTATCTATAAAGCAGCATTTAACTTCGTTAAGATAAAGTTAGTATTAATAATTTTTTTAACACCAAAAAGCCCTTGAAATCTAAATATCCAAAGGGCCGTTTGGTGATTTTATTTGTTCTTTAGAAAAAAATTATTTTTCTGGGACGGACAGTCCATAAAAGAACATCGTAACGATATCTTGTATATGTTTTTCGCGATCTCCTTCAAGAAGCTGTGCCCCGAAATCATCACCTAATTTAGTGAACATTTGAATGTATAGCAACATCATTTCTTTAGTAAGGTGAGGGTTAATTTCATTTTTTTGCTGTGCTTGTTCTAGTATTTCTAAATACCAAGGCAGGATTTTTTCGTTTTGATAACTATAAATAAACTCTCGGAGCTCTTCATCTCTTTGCATCATTTGTAGCAACATATCAGGTTGGAACAACCCGCCAGTATTCATTTTTCTAATGATCATCTTTTGCATCATCTCATGAAAAGGTAATTTTTCTTCTGCAAGTTTTTTATAATATTGAAATTCAGATATTATAAATTCTTGTATAAGCTCCCTAAATAACGCATCTTTACTTCCGAAATGATTATAAATTGTCACTTGAGAAACGTTTGCTTTTTTTGCAATATGTTCTATTTTCACTTCATTAAATCCACGTTCTGAAAATAATGTAAAGGCCGCATCTTTAATGGCACGTTTTTTCTTTTCTTTCACTTTTTCAAAGCCGTTCAATACAATCACCTCAATTAAAATATACAAGAAAAAATAATTGAAAACAATATTTTTGAAATATGGACATATAAATATTTCAAAAAGTTATTGCGAATATGAAAGATGAGGAGTACAATAATTTTGAAATATCACATGTTAAATATTTCAAAAAATGAGGTGGGTTTATGATTTCAGTTCAAAATGTTACAAAACAGTTTTCAAATGGAAAAGGCTTGTTTGATATTACATTTGAAGTGAAAGAAGGAGAAGTTTTTGGCTACTTAGGACCAAATGGTGCTGGGAAATCAACAACGATTCGTAATTTAATGGGATTTATAAAACCGACGGCTGGTAAAGCGACAATTTTCGGATTAGATTGTTGGGAAGATGCTGCGAAAATTCAAAGAGAAGTTGGCTATTTACCAGGAGAAATTTCTTTTATTGAAGGAATGAATGGATTAGAATTTTTAAATTTGATGCAAGGAATGCGTGAGTTAAAAAATATAAAAAGACGAGATGAATTGATAGAACGTTTGCAGTTCGATGTGAAAACACCAATTCGAAAAATGTCTAAAGGAATGAAACAAAAAGTAGGTATAGTTGCGGCATTTATGCATGATCCAGAAGTGTTAATTTTAGATGAACCGACATCAGGACTCGATCCACTTATGCAACAAGTATTTATAGATTTAATATTAGAGGAAAAGCAAAGAGGAAAAACAATCCTTATGTCATCACATATTTTCACTGAAATTGAGAGAACTTGTGACAGAGTAGCTATTATTAAAGATGGTTGTCTTGTAACCGTTGAAAACATTCATGATTTACAAGGCATGAGAAGACAGGTGATAGATGTAACAGTATCATCTCAAGAAGAAATCGAATCTCTTAAACAATGTGATTTGCAATTTGAAGGAATGAAAGGTAGAGAGGCGTCAATTATTGTGCAAGGAAACTATCAAACTGTTTTACAAATACTTTCAAACTATAATGTAACTGCACTTCAAACGAGAGCGACGGATTTAGAACATTTATTTATGCATTATTACGAGAAGAAAGAAGGGGTAAAGCATGAATAAACAACTATTTTTAGCTAGTTTGAAAGAAACGAAAAAAAGTATATTCAGCTATGCTACTGGTGCAGCTCTTTATTTATGGTTATTAATTTGGATATTCCCATCGATGGTTTCAGCCAAAGGTTTAAATGAATTAATAAGTGCCATGCCTGATAGTGTGAAAAAAATTGTTGGAATGGAAAGTCCGATTCAAAATGTAATGGATTTTTTAGCTGGTGAATATTATAGTCTATTGTTTATTATCATTTTAACAATTTTTTGTGTCACGGTTGCAACGCATCTAATTGCTCGTCATGTAGATAAAGGGGCGATGGCATATTTATTAGCAACACCTGTATCCAGGGTGCAAATTGCAATTACACAAGCTACTGTTCTCATATTGGGGCTACTAATAATTGTAATTGTCACTTATGTAGCTGGTATATTAGGTGCAGATTGGTTTTTAAAAGATAATAACTTAAATAAAGAATTATTTTTGAAAATAAATGTAGTTGGAGGGCTTATATTTTTAGTAGTTAGTGCCTATTCATTTTTCTTTTCTTGTATATGTAATGATGAAAGAAAGGCACTTAGCTACTCAGCCAGTTTAACAATCTTATTTTTCGTATTAGATATGGTAGGGAAATTAAGTGATAAGTTAGAGTGGATGAGAAATATATCTTTATTTACATTGTTTCGTCCGAAAGAAATTGCTGAAGGAACATATAATATATGGCCAGTAAGTATAGGCTTAACTGCTGGAGCACTTTGTATCTTCATAGTAGCAATTGTAGTGTTTAGGAAGAGGGATTTACCGTTGTAAATTAGAAAGTCCACTGAGAAAGTGGGCTTTTTTTGTTTGTAAATTCGAAGGGATATCTTTTAGAGAAACATTTAAGTAGATAGTCAAAATGGAATGTTTACATTTTTTCTTGTAGAAATATTCAAAAGAATTGAACCTTTTTCTAGGATACTCCGTCTAATATGTGTAAAGTTTAATTAATAGAGAGGCTGAAACAGGAGGACCAATTGTGAAAGTAATTCCTTTATATAAGATGATTGTAAAAGAAGAAACGGATGTTTCTTTAGCAAAAAAGGGTAATCACGAGGCTTTTATGACACTTATACATACAGAAAAAGTAAAGATGTATCGCATTGCGAAGGCGATGTTACGTGATGAGACGAATATAGAGGATGCGATGCAGGCAACAATTTTAAAAGCTTATGAAAATATAAAAAAACTGAAAAAGGAAGAATTTTTTCAAACTTGGCTCATTAGAATTTTAATAAATGAGTGTAACAATATAATTCGCTCTTATAAAAAAGTAATTGTAATTGAGGATCATGATAGTAATATGGTGGCGTTCGATCGATATGAAGATATTGACCTTTGTAATGCTATTCAGTCTTTAACGGAAGAACTAAGAGCTGTAACTGTACTTTATTATTATGAAGATATGAATCAAGAAAGTATTGCAACGCTTTTAGAAATTCCAAAAGGAACGGTTAAATCAAGATTGTCACGTGCAAGGGAACAATTAGAAGAGCGATTAAAGATGGAGTAGGAGGTGGTTAAAATGGATAAAGAAAAATTATTTGATGAAAAATTAAAAAAGAGAATAGAAAAGGATAATACCGTATTGCCACAGGCACTAAATGAAAAAATTAATGATACACTTCATAATCTTCCTGTAAAAAGAAAGAGTTATAGAGTACATATGATGTTTATTAGTGCCGCTGTTCTAACGCTATCAATTGTATCTATGTCTGAGTTTTCTATACAGAGCTTTGCACAAAATGGAGGGATGTTTAATTACGTAAAGAAGAATGCGTTTTCTGATTATGAGAATGAAGAAGAAATAAAGTCGAACGTCAATTATCCAGATAAGGAAAAGATTCATCAAAAGATGCTTGATTCAATTGATCATTTCCAAAATGTTTCAGGGCAATTCGAAGAATATTCTAGCTCTACAAGAATTGCTACAACATATAAATATGCGATTGATACGGAGAAACAAAGTGGTATTTCATCTAAAGAAGACAAGCTATCGAAAAAAAGCACGATGATTTATAGTGAGGAAGGAAAAAAAGAGTTTAATGATAAGAATAATACGTATAAAGAGACGAGATGGAGTCCAAAAGAAAGAAATAGTGAACTATTAAAATTAAGCCCTACGGAAAGGTTATTGAGAAAATCAAGTGAGAAGAAACGGTATGATGACGAATATGTGGGATTCGCTAAGTACAGTATTCAATCAGAATTTGCTGATCTATTAATTCGATATAAAGATTGGAGTTATAAAGAAACGAAGTATCTTGGACTCGATTGCTACAAAATAGAAGGGGTAATAAACATAGAAATGCCTGTAAGTACATCTGAAGATTTGAGTGGGAAATTTGAAATGGTTGTAGAGAAAAATACGGGGATTATGTTGAAGTTCCTTAGTTTCCATGAAGGTATGATTCAATATTCGATTACGACTGAATGGATACAAATAAACAAAGGATTGAAAGAGAATGTATTTCAAAAGGATAGCACTAATTATGAAAAATTGAAAAACATATTAGATGAATAGAAAACGGAGGGAACTATATGGAGAATACCTCTCCTTCAAGAGAAAAGAAAAATAAACGAAAATATAAAAAGACAACGATCATAAGTGTATTGTTAGGAGTATTACTATTTGGCGGAGTTGGGTATGGTGCTTATGTATATATGAAAACTTCTAATCTCGTACAAAAATCTAATTTGAACTTATCGCGTGGTGAAAAATCAAATTTACGTGAGAAAGCTGTAAAGCCAATTACACACAACGTTTCAATGTTAATTATGGGGATTGATGAAAATCAAGAACGGCAAAAGGGCTATAATGGTGCATTTCATACGGATGCATTATTGTTAGCTACGTTTAATAAAGAAGATAAGACAGTGAAATTAACCAGTATACCAAGAGATACTTATACATATGTTCCAATCGAAAAGAAGAAAGATAAAATAACACACGCATATGGAAGTGGTTTCGTTAAAAACGGAAAGGATGGAGGGCCACAAGCTTCTGTTGAGGCAGTAGAAAAGTTGCTGCAAGTACCGGTAGATTATTTTGTGAAATTTAATTTTGGGTCATTTATTAAAATTGTCGATGGGCTCGATGGTGTTGAGGTAGATGTCCCGGTTGAATTTACTGAACAAAATAGTAAAGATGAACCCGATACGATTCACTTGAAAAAAGGGGTTCAAAAATTAACGGGAGAAGAAGCACTTGCTTTGGCGAGAACTCGTCATATTGATAGTGATGCAATGAGGGGACAGCGCCAACAACTTGTTATTGAGGCGATTTTAAGTAAATTAAAAAGTGTAGGGTCTATTACAAAACTGGAGAAAATGGTTGAGGCCGTCGATGGCGATTTTAAAACAAATTTAGCATTGGATGATATTTTATCTTTTTATAAATATGGTTTAGATTGTTCAGTTGAGAAGATTCAACTGAACGGTGATGATTTATATTTACCAAATGGCCCAAATGGACGGCGTGTATATTATTATAATCCTAATAAAAAAGACTTGCAAAATTTGAGTAATACACTCAGAACACATCTTGGATTAAGTGAGAAGCAAATTGAGGGAAATTAAAGCGGATGCTATATCTGCTTTTTTTGTTTTTGTAGGAAAGAGATCTCTAGAATATACATTATTTATTAACGATAATCTACAGTCTGTTTATTGGAAAGTATCATTAACACTATTAAATTAGTGTATATGTAACAATAATAAATGATGTTAAAAAACTATATGGAATTTTTATGAATATTACTGTAAGAAAATAATTTTTTAATAATTTTCAATAATAACACTTTACAAATTTTAAAAAATTAGTAGAATAAGAAGTAGTAAGAATCGTCTGATAAATATATAAAGAAAAACAGAATTATCAGAAAATTCTTAAATAGCTATCGTTTAGAATTAGGGAGGGTACAAAAATGAAAAAGAAAAAAATGAAAAAACTAACAGCAGTTGTAGTACCGGTTTTAGCAATGAGCATGGCATTAACAGCATGTTCTACATCAGGCGGAGATAAAAAGACAAGCACAAATTCTAGCTCTAGTGGAGATAGTAAGTCAGGGGAAAAATTAGCGGCAAAACAAGTTTTAAATCGAACAGTAACACAAGAGATTCCAACGATGGATTCTTCTAAATCAACAGATACAGTATCTTCACAAATGCTAGGGAATACGATGGAAGGGTTATATCGTCTTGATAAAGATAATAAGCCGATGCCAGCTGCGGCAGAATCTAGTACGAAAAGTGAAGATGGTAAAAAATATACATTTAAACTACGTAAAGATGCAAAATGGTCAAATGGTGATCCAGTAACTGCGAAAGATTTCGTATATGCTTGGCAACGTCTATTAGATCCAAAAACAGCTGCTGAGTATGCGTTTATCGCATTCCCAATTAAAAATGCAGAAGTGGTTAATAAAGGAGAAAAACCTGTCGCTGAATTAGGAGTGAAAGCGGTAGATGATCTTACGCTTGAAGTTGAATTAGAGCAAGCGGTACCGTACTTCTTAAACTTAGTAGCATTCCCATCGTACTACCCATTAAATGAAAAATACGTAAAAGAAAAAGGGGAGAAGTTCGGCTTAGAGTCTGATACAACAGTTTATAACGGACCGTTCGTTCTTAAAGATTGGAAGCATGAACAAGGATGGCAATTAAAGAAAAATGATCAATATTGGGATAAAAAGACTGTAAAACTTGAAGAAGTTAACTTCAGTGTTGTAAAAGAGGCAGCAACGCTAATTAACTTATATGATAGCGGTCAAGTTGACTTTGCTTTATTAAATGGAGAGTTCGTAGATAAATACAGAAATAAGAAAGACGAATTCGGAACATTCTCACAAGTGAGCACGTACTTCATTCGTATGAACCAAAAACGTGATGGACAAGATACACCATTAAAGAGCAAAAAATTGCGTGAAGCAATTGCACTTTCTATCGATAAGAAAAATCTAGCAAATGTAATTTTAAATGATGGATCAAAAGAAGCTGACTTCTTAGTGCCAAAAGGATTAGCGACTGGACCGGACGGTAAAGACTTCCAAGAAACGTTTAAAAATGGTTTGAAACCAGATGCTAAAAAAGCTGCTGCATCATGGGAAGAAGCGAAAAAAGAGCTTGGTAAAGATCAAGTTACAATTGAATTCTTAAACTACGATACTGGTAATGCGAAAAAAGTTGGAGAATATATTAAGGACCAAATTGAGAAAAACTTAAAAGGTGTAACAGTTAACATTAAACTTCAACCATTTAAGCAAAAACTAAAATTAGAATCTGAGCAACAATATGATATTTCATACGGTGGTTGGAATCCAGATTATGCAGATCCAATGACATTCTTAGATATGTTTGAGTCTAAGCATTCTCATAACCAAATGAGCTTCTCAGATCCTAAATATGACGGCATGGTGAAAAAAGCTGGAACGGAATTAATGAGCGATGCGAAGAAACGTTGGGAAGAGTTAGGAAAAGCTGAAAAAACATTACTTGAAGAAGATGTAGCGATTGTACCTTTATATCAACGTGGGGATTCTTATGTTTTACAACCAAATGTAAAAGGTGTAGTAAAACATAATATCAGTCCAGAATTTAGCTTTAAGTGGGCATACGTGACTGAAAAATAATAGAGTTAAAAAAGCATTTCAAAGTAGCTTAGCTACTTTGAAATGCTTTTTTTTAGCTCAGTTAAATAGAGAAGAATAAGGCGTATAGTACGTACATATAGTAGATGGGGGATAAATCATACTAATTTATGAAGATAAAAATCAGAATATTTAAAATAAAACTATTTACAAATATGAAAAATAGAGTAGAATAATATTAGTTATAATTTTCAGAAAATTAATCGTTAGCAAGGGGTCTCTCAAGGGTTGGTAATGTACATATAATTAGGGAGGGTACAAAAATGAAGAGAAAAAAGATGAAAAAGTTAACAGCGGTTGTAGTACCAGTTTTAGCAATGAGTGTTGCATTGACAGCGTGCTCTGGATCAGGTGGGGAGAAGAAAACGACTACTACATCTAATAGTGGGGAAGAAAAAAAAGCTGATATTAAATATGCAGCGAAGCAAGTATTAAATCGTACGGAAAATCAAGAAATTCCGACGATGGACACTTCTAAATCTACTGATACGTTAGGGGCACAAATTTTAGGAAACACAATGGAAGGATTATATCGTCTTGATAAAGATAATAAGCCTATTCCGGCTGCTGCAGAATCAAGTACGAAAAGCGAAGATGGTAAAAAATATACGTTTAAACTGCGTAAAGATGCAAAATGGTCAAATGGAGAGCCTGTAACAGCGAAAGATTTCGTATATGGATGGCAGCGCTTACTTGATAAAAACACAGCGGCAGAATATGCGTTTATTGCCTACTATATTAAAAATGCAGAGGCAATTAATAAAGGTGAAAAACCTGCAACGGAATTAGGTGCAAAAGCGGTAGATGATTATACACTTGAAGTAGAATTAGACAAACCAGTACCATATTTCTTAAACTTATTAGCATTCCCGTCATATTATCCTTTAAATGAAAAGTTCGTAAAAGAAAAAGGAGAGAAATTCGGTTTAGAAGCAGATACAACATTGTATAACGGGCCATTTGTAATGGCATCGTGGAAACATGAACAAGGTTGGCAGTTGAAGAAAAATGATAAATATTGGGATAATAAGACTGTGAAATTAGAAGAAATTAATTATAGTGTAGTAAAAGAAGTTGCTACAAAAGTAAATTTATATGATACAGGATCAATTGATTTCACACTACTATCAGGAGAATTCGTAGATAAATATAAATCGAACAAAGATGAATATGGTGAGTATTCAGAAGCAAGTACGTACTTCTTACGTTTAAATCAAAAGCGTAACGGACAAGATACACCGTTAAAGAGTAAAAAGCTTCGTGAAGCAATCGCATTATCCATTGATAAAAAAGGTTTAGCAAACGTTATATTAAATAATGGGTCAAAAGCAACTGATCAATTGGTTCCAAAAGGGCTTGCGACGGGACCGGATGGTAAAGATTATCAAGATACATTTAAAAATGGTCTGAAATATGATGTGAAAAAAGGCGCAGCAGCTTGGGAAGAGGCGAAAAAGGAACTCGGAAAAGATCAAGTTACAATTGAATTACTAAGCTATGATGATGGAACTGCGAAAAAGATTGCCGATTATTTTAAAGATCAAATTGAGAAAAACTTAAAAGGTGTAACAGTTAACACGAAAATTCAGCCATTTAAACAAAAATTAAAATTAGAGTCAGCGCAAGATTATGAAGTTTCGTTTGCAGGTTGGAGCCCAGATTATTCGGATCCAATGACATTTATTGATATGTTTGAATCGAAGAGTCCATATAACCAAATGAGTTATTCAAATCCGAAATACGATGAAATGGTACAAAAAGCAGGTAATGAATTATTGTCTGATCCGAAGAAGCGCTGGGAAACATTAGGGAAAGCAGAAAAAATATTCCTTGAAGAAGATGCAGGATTAGTTCCTTTATATCAAACAGGAAGATCATATGTAATGAAACCGAATGTAAAAGGAATTGTGAAACACAACATTAGTCCAGAATATAGCTTTAAGTGGGCGTATGTAACTGAGGATGGCGGAAAGAAATAACATGAAAGCATTTCAAAAGTGGCTAATATGCTTTTGAAATGCTTTTTTTGTATGAATAGGAGAATAAGGCACATGGAAATTAGAAAGGAGTTCAACAATTGGATAGATAAATGATAGCAGAGATTTCATATTGATGAGAAAAATATAGAACATAGCAATAGAGAAGAATAAGAGGGGATATGTTTACATATAGTAGACGGGGGATAATTCATATAGTAGTAATAGTAAAATAGCAAGTTATTATCATGAAAAAATAAATATTTAGAAAATTTGCAAAAATACTTTACAAAACTGAAATAAATAGTAGAATATTAATTAATAAGAATTTTCTGATAACGAAAGTTAATAGAGAATCTCTAACTGTTAATATCGTACATATAATTGGGGAGGGTACAAAGAAATGAAGAGAAAAAAGATGACAAAATTAACAGCGGTTGTAGCACCAGTTCTAGCAATGAGTATGGCATTAACAGCTTGCTCGGGATCAGGTGGAGAGAAGAAAACAACTACAACGTCTAATGGTGGGGAAGAGAAAAAATCCGATATTAAATATGCAGCAAAACAAGTATTAAATCGAACAGAAACGAATGAAATTCCGACGATGGATACTTCGAAAAGTACGGATACACTTGGTTCACAAATTTTAGGAAACACGATGGAAGGATTATATCGTCTTGATAAAGATAATAAGCCAATCCCAGCTGCAGCAGAATCTAGCACAAAAAGCGAGGATGGTAAAAAATATACATTCAAGCTACGTAAAGATGCAAAATGGTCAAATGGTGATCCAGTAACTGCAAAAGATTTCGTATTTGCATGGCAACGTCTATTAGATCCAAAAACAGCTGCTGAGTATGCATTTATTACTTACTATATTAAAAATGCAGAAGCGATTAATAAAGGAGAAAAACCTGTAACTGAATTAGGAGTAAAAGCAACCGATGATTATACGCTTGAAGTAGAATTAGAGCAAGCGGTACCATACTTCTTAAACTTAGTGGCATTCCCATCATACTATCCATTAAATGAGAAGTTCGTAAAAGAAAAAGGAGAGAAGTTCGGTTTAGAATCTGATACGACAGTCTATAATGGACCGTTTGTACTTACTGATTGGAAACATGAGCAAGGCTGGAAATTGAAGAAAAATGACCAATATTGGGATAAAAAGACTGTAAAACTAGATGAAATTAATTACAGTGTAGTAAAAGAAGTAGCTACAAGGGTAAATTTATATGATACAGGTGCAATTGATTTCGCGCTTTTATCAGGAGAATTCGTTGATAAGTATAGAAATAAAAAAGATGAGTTTGGAACATATTCAGAACCAAGTACATTCTATTTACGTTTAAATCAAAAGCGTGCTGGTCAAGATACACCACTAAAAAGCAAGAAATTACGTGAAGCAATTGCATTATCGATAGATAAAAAGAATTTAGCAAATGTCATCTTAAATGATGGTTCAAAAGGAGCCGATTATTTAGTTCCGAAGGGTTTAGCAGCTGGACCTGACGGTAAAGATTTCCAAGAAACATTTAAAAATGGTTTGAAACAAGATACTAAAAAGGCTGCGGCTGCATGGGACGAAGCGAAAAAAGAACTTGGAAAAGATCAGGTGACAATTGAATTCTTAAACTACGATACTGGTAATGCGAAAAAAGTTGGAGAGTATGTAAAGGATCAGATTGAGAAAAACTTAAAAGGTGTAACAGTAAATATTAAACTTCAGCCGTTTAAGCAAAAATTAAAATTAGAATCAGAGCAAGAATATGATATCGCATATGGTGGTTGGAGCCCAGATTATGCAGATCCGATGACATACTTAGATATGTTTGAAACAACGAATTCTCAGAATCAAATGAGTTACTCAAATTCAAAATATGATGAGAGTATTAAAAAGAGTAAAACAGAATTAATGTCTGATGCAAAGAAACGTTGGGAAGAGTTAGGGAAGGCAGAAAAAGTGTTACTTGAAGATGATGTAGCACTTGTACCTTTATATCAAAATGCTAGATCATATGTTATGCAACCAAATATAAAGGGAATTGTGAAACATAATATTAGTCCGGAATATAGTTTCAAATGGGCGTATGTAGAAGAGAAATAATAACAAATAAAAGCATTTCTAAGGTGTAGTAAAGCACTTTGGAAATGTTTTTTTTTGCACCACTTTTTTATGAATGAATATAAGTATTATAGAAAAATGAAGGAGAATCCCATGAAAAGAAATTCGTACATTGATTTTTTAGCTTATTACGGAATAGGGAGTGCTCATCCTGGTGGTTTTACGTTAACAAAGCAATTACTATCTCAATTGCCACTTAGACACGGAGCAAATGTTCTTGAGATAGGTTGCGGCACGGGGAAAACAGCGGCGTATATGACAAAAGAATTGGGTTATAAAGTGACAGCGGTTGAAAAGAATGAAATTATGATTCAAAAAGCGAAAGATAGATGGTTGTTTGATGGTTTAAATATACAATTGATTCAAGGCGATGTAGAAGGGTTACCGTGTTTAAATGATTCTTTTGAGCTTGTACTTGGAGAATCTATACTCGCTTTTACAAATAAAGAAAAGGTTATTTCGGAATGTTATCGTGTATTACAAAAGGATGGGAGACTTGTTGTCATTGAAATGATTACCGAAAAACATATTGAGAAGAAAGAGGAGGAAAAGATTGGACAGTTATACGGTATGAAAGAATTATTAACTGAGAATGAGTGGATTCATTTATTTCAAGCAGCAAATTTTAAAAGAATTACAATTGCCGGTGGCGGAACTATTGCAGAAACAGTTGCAGGACATGTGGAAGAGCCAGAGTGGAATGTATCACCGTTTATTCCGGAAGAATTGTATGAGGCGTGGGTGCAACACGAACAAGTACTGCTTATGTATCAACATATTTTAGGGCATCGGATTTTTATATGTGAAAAATAGAAAAAGAGTTGGCTAAAGATAGTCAACTCTTTACTATGTTAGATGAAAAATAATGCAGCCAAAGTAATTCCAAAAATAAAGCCAAATCCGAGTTCAAGGCCCCAGCCACCGCCAAAGCCACAACCGCCGCAACCACGACGGCCACATCCGCAGCCACCGAATCCACCATCGAATCCACCACCACATCCAAATCCACAGTTATCACATCTGCTAAGACCGCCGCAAATATCACATCCGCCATTTGAATATGCGCCATGGTATCCAAATCCTGTATCAAAAGATGAACGCTGTTGCATTGGTTCAATCCAAACAGAATCATTTGTCACGTCTATTATTTTTCCTAAATGGATATGACCATCACGATCTTCAATTCGAACAACTTTTCCGAAATAACGTTGGCATGTATTATAACATTTTTGTCTATGCATGTTCTTTCCTCCTTCCGTATTACCGTAATACGATATGTAAGCAGGACAAGTGCGGCTTGTACGAATGACCTATCTATCATAATTGTTATACGAAAGGGGAAATATACGAACAGGATACATAACGAGGAGGAAGAGAAATGAAATCTACAGACCAATTTCAGACGTACGAAGTTCCTTGGGAGGAATTAATAGAAGCACTGCGAGGTGAAATGAAGAAACAAGTAGGGGCGGATATTATTGATACGGTCGTATGTAATTTGAAAGATGGTTTTGAAGTGTATACATATGTGCAGGGTGATTTGGATTTCGAGTATACAGAAGCTCTTGAACGAAAATATGGAAGTGACGGGAAAATCCCTAATTTGTTAACAGTTATGCTGGTAGCTAGCATTTATAATACGGGTGAAGAGAATATACGTTTACATGCAGATCAAAAGGAAAATCCGATTGTTGAAGTATATGTGAAGAAGTAAAGAGTGCGCTAATTATAGCGTGCTCTTTATTTCTTGTATTGAAAAGAAAATCAAACTTTAATGGTGGAATTTATAGCGGGAAAAGTATGAAATCTATGTGTTATTTCAGATATATAATAAGGAAAAAATTCGAAATAAAATATGGGAGTAGTTCATTTTTGTTTACATAATGTAATTGCTGTGAACTGTTGTCCTAAAATACAAGTCATATATCTTGTTTCCTCTCATAAATTTAAACATAGGAATTTGTCTACAAAGGTGGCGAAGCCTCATCATGAAAATTCGAATTTGTGCCACGTTCATGCTGTTTCTATTTATATGTTTACCTTTTTCAGTTTTTGCAAAAGGAGAGGAGGCAAAGGAAAGGGTCGTTTCACTTGTATATGATGATTCGGGCAGCATGAGAAATAACGATCGCTGGAAGTATGCCAATTACGCCTTGCAAAGTTTAGTTGCGCTATTAGATGAGAAAGATAAATTTTCTTACGTTCCAATGAGTAAGCCGGATGCCCCATTAAACATTTCATTAACAAAGGATCAAAGGCAAACAGAAATTGAGGGGATTGGGGCGTGGAAAACATATTTAAATACTCCATTTAGCGCAGTAGAAACGGCGATGCAATCTATAAAAAAGGAAGCAGATATAGATGGGAAACGTGAATTTTGGCTTATTGTATTAACTGACGGGGCATTTAATGATTTGGAGAAAGATAAGATTGGCGGAAAAGAACAAATTACACAGAAGTTAGCACAGTTTAAGAAAGAGATGGATTCTAAAAAGATCTCTTTACACCCAGTCTTAATCACGATGGAAGAGGATTTAGGGCAGCAAGAGAAGCTGCAGTTAAATACGTTTAAAGAGATTTGGAAAAAAGAAATGAATGGAGTTGTCATGCCGTCTAGCGGTGAGGATGGTATTGTACAAAGTGTGAATCAAGTGGCAGCATTAGTTGCAAATCGTGATCCATTTTCTTCTGTTGAGTCGATTGTCAAAACGAAAATAGTAGGGAAAAAAGTAGAGATTACAACACCGTTTCCATTAAAGCGTATGACGCTTGTACGACAATCACCTTCTTTGTCTAATTATAAAGTTATGCAACTTTCCAAACCGTTACAATTGCAGTCTTCTTTTTCTATACATGCACCAGGAGAAGCTAAATTATTCGGAAATATAGTGCATGTAAGTACAGCGAACCAGGAAGTGATTAAGCCAGGGACATATACGATAGAAGTGGATCAGGACATTGAGAAAGAGGGATTACAAGTACTTGTTGAACCAGCGCTTAATTATACTGTTTCTACGTACGACAAAGATGATAAAGATAGAAAAAATGTTGAGAAAATGTATGAAGGTGTGACAGCTGTTATTGAAGCGAAACCTACTGAATTACCAATTCAAACTTCTTATTTCGAAGCAGAAGTAGAAATAGACGGAAAGCAGTATCCGATGAAGTGGGATGATAAAAGACATGTGTTTTATTACGAGACAAAGGTTGGTAAAGAGTTAGTACGCGGGAAAGTCCATATGAATATAAAGGGATTTTATAGACAGACGAAAGAATTCAAGATTGAACCAGCTGAAAAACCAAAATTAACACTTCAAGCTGTTACGAAAGATTATGAAGAAAAGGTAACAAATTTAGAAAATAGTAAACCATTTATTTTACAGCCCCAGTTAAATGGTAAACCGATGACAGAAGAGGCTGTAAAGAAACTATTAAAATCTACTGGTGTCACATCGAATCAATCGATCAACTATGAATTAAAACAGCATGGTAGTCAAGTTTATGTTTATCCTCGACCTTATTACTCCGACACATTCAATTTTACAGATACCGGCACCGTAGAGGCTACCATCACGATCAATGATTCAACATTACAAGAAGTAAAGGAAAAGATCGTACTGCACATTGAAAATGCGCCGTTTTTTGAGAAGTATGCGCTCGTTTTTAAATTTGTAATTCCTATTACTTTATTACTTTTAATAGTAGGAATTATTATTTTAGGATGGATTGTTCGTCCGAGATTTCATAGGAAAGCATTACTATATTACGAATGGGATCAAGAAGTAGCGAAAGATTGGCTTTATCAATCTGAACCAGAGTTACTTAAAAATAAATGGTGGAAGCACTATTTTGGCATTCCATTCCGAGCAGAAAGAAAGACTGTGCAATCTGTAACATTAATAGCGAAAAAAGGATCGAAATCTATATTTGTAGCGAAAGAATCGCAAGTGGTTGGGATGATTATTGATGGGATGTTTATAACAGAGGAAGAGGTAGGAATGGAGCATAAGACGTTGTATCCAAATGAACTTTTAGTAATTGATAGAGGATATGGTAAGGAGATTTACCGGTACGAATGTGAATAGTAGATAGGGTGTAAGAGGGGCGGAGGAGGCCCGGCTCTCTTTATTCTTCTTTTCAAACAAGCAAGAATAGGAAGGTGGTTCACATGACATTACAAGTTCCAACAATTTTAATTGGCTTAGGTGGAATCGGTAGTACTGTCACACATCAAATATATGAAAGATTACCTGAGGAGCGTCGTAAAAAGGTAGCGATGCATGTATTTGATACAGATGTGAATACATTGAGTAAATTTGATCATATTCGGAAGTTTAAGACGCAAACGAGCTCGAGTAAAACACCGAGAGAGTATATTGCAGGAGATCCAACGATTCCAGAGTGGTTTCCGATGGACCCGACTATACTTGATAAACCGTTAACAGAAGGGGCTGGACAGTTACGCGTCATTTCACGGTTAGCGTTACGTGCTGCGATGAAAGAAGATAAACTCACATCGTTTTGGCAAGAAATCGAGAAGATTTTTCCAGTTACAAGTGATCAGACCGAATATGGTGTACGTGTCATTATTGTAACATCACTAGCTGGCGGAACAGGCTCAGGGATGTTTTTACAAATCGCATTATATTTGCGTGAGATGCTCCGGAAGAAATTGCAGCATCATAACATTTTAATTCGCGGTGCGTTTTTAATGCCAGATGTTTTAGTTAAGACGAGAACGGTTAGTGCGAAAGAGTTTGAAACTGTGCAAGCGAATGGTTATGCATCGTTAAAAGAGTTGCACGCTATTACGCTTGGATCGACTGGTGAATTATCAAAACGAGGCGGCGTAACGATTGAATTAGAATATCGTCCTGATCAAGTGGATGAGGACGGAAGAACAAACCATACGATAAAGCAGCATCATTTACCGTACAATTATTGTTTCTTATATGATTATGAAAATTTACATGGGCACCATTTGCACAATTTATCGGATTATATGGAGCAAATGGCAAATACGATTTATTTACAGTTATTTAGTCCAATGTCTGCAAATCATTTTGCACAAGAAGATAATCAAATTCAGCAATTGGCAGAATCGAGTGGGAAAGGGAGATATTGCGGAGCAGGAACGGCAAAACTTATTTATCCGTATGAGCACGTTTTGAAATACTGTGCTTTAAAATGGGCGGTGCAAGGTTTAGATGAATCTTGGCTTCATTTAGATCAACTGTTTCAAGAAAAAAAGCAAAGATACGACCAAGATGTCAAACGTGGTATGCAGCGTGAAAAGCCAGAGCGCGGGAAAAGTTATTTAGAAGACTTAGAGCATCTTGCTACTCGGCCAGAACAAGCTCATATTTTTTATAGACAAATGTACCATGAAACACGTGAAGGGGCAGAGGGTGGTAAGCTCGGTGTTGCAAAATCAAAATTGTTTTTAGATGCTGTAGAGAGTTACGTACACCGTACAGTGCAAAAAGATGAGGAATTAAACCGCCTGCAGCATGAGTGCAAAATATCGGCTGCGAAGCTTAAAATGATGGAACAAATGAAGGGGGAAGTAGCGAGAGTTGATCATGCGGTTCGTTTATATGCTTATGCCATTCCGAGCCGTGTACATGAGCATGTTACTACCCTTTTATATGACATGATCGAATCAGACCGCTTTACACCGAGTGGCTCAGAAGGACAGTCTTACCAATTAAATACATGGTTTTTAAAGAAAACGGATCCAGTTCATCCAGTTGCAGCACGTTTTATGCTGTATGAAATTCGTAAGCAGTTAGTAGAGAAGATGAATCGACTACATGAAAATA
This sequence comes from Bacillus sp. P4_E1, assembly GCF_056401715.1. Lineage (NCBI taxonomy): Bacteria > Bacillati > Bacillota > Bacilli > Caryophanales > Bacillaceae > Bacillus > Bacillus sp. P4_E1. Next base: position 111,826 of record NZ_JBFUIV010000015.1, on the reverse strand, counting down.
ATGAACAAAAGCGTAATTTAATTCAAAACTACGATAAGAAATTTAATGTGAGTAATATTGATGGAACTGTAACGGCTGTTCGCCGCGTTGAAATTGCGCAGCAACAAGGCTGGTTTGGAAAAATGATTAATAATCAGCAGCGTTTGTTTAAAAAAGAATTTGAAGATATTGTAACGCAGTACGTACACAAATTAAGTGAGTATCGTAAAGAAATGTTGTTAGAACTCGTGTATCAATCGCTATACCAAGCAGTTGATAAAATGATTCAATATTGGGAAAGATTCTTTGATAATTTATACGAAACACGTGAAAATTTATTGTTTGAAATCCAAAAGCGAAGCAAGGAATTTGAGGGGAAAACGAACCCGACGAATGTATACGTATTAGCTGAAGAGAAATTGCAAGAAAAGATTTGGCAAGATATGCAGCAACATTTAAATTTAGGTGTATTACCGAAAGATATATCGTCCGAAATTTATATGAGCTTGTACGGGGAATATTGTCGTGATGCGAAAGCCGAAGAAATTCAGTCGAAAAAGGTGGAAGACTTCTATCGTGAACATATATTGAGTTATTGTTATGACGAACTTCAAGTGCGCTATCGTGACAAATTAGAGCTTAATATCGTTGAAGCATTGCGAAAAGAAGCAGATTTCAAGAAGCGTGATCGTGATGAATACGTTCGTGAAAAAATTGAAGATCTTTTCCATTTAGCAAGTCCGTTCGTTCCGAAAGTTTCTCATCATAGAGAATTACAATATTGGGGCGTACATCCATCTTTAAAACAAGAATTGCAAGAAGAGTTATTGCAAGAAATGTTTAAAGAAAAAGATACGGTAAACGAGGCGTTTTCACCATTTGAAGTGATTTGTTATCGTGCTCATTACGGATTATCGCTACAAGATTTTCCTAAGCTTTCATCTGGACATATTGCGAATGGTTTTATGAACGATAAAGGTGATTATTTTCAATCGTATTATCGCCGCGTGAACAAATTAAATAGTAAAAAATCTAGTTTGACGCCGCATTTAGATAAATATTGGCACTTACCAGCCTTTATGCCAGACTTGAATGCAACGCAAACGAAGTTAGATTACGACAAATGTAATCGTGCTCTTCTATACGCGTATATGTATCGCTGGATTAGCTTAGTTGCTGTTGATGGACAATTCGTGTATCAATATAATGGTGTTGGCCGTAGCTTTTTAATTCAGTCGATGGGGAAAAATATTTCAAGTGAAAGTTATAAGTTGCACAGAGCATTGCTTCATAATCCGTTTATTTATGAAAACATCTTGTCACGATTTGAAGAAGAACAAGAAAAGGCAATGATACAAGGTGGACATTTATATACACATGCATTTGTATTAGGCGCTCAAGATATAAGATGGCTCCGTAAAGAGCATGTTCATAATATTTTAGATATGATTTTAATGTATGACCGTGAGGCAAAATATGACCCGACGTTAGAAGAAACATCTGACGATTTGTTAAGGCTATTCCTTGATGAAATTGAGCTGTATTTCCAAAACTATTACGGAACAGGTGCAGATATGGTTGCGAAGAAAGAGAAAGAGATGTTTATGAAACAATTGTGGGATCGTTCGTATGCGAAAGGGTATGTGGATCCAAATAGTGCGCCCTATAAAAAATGGCAAAATATATTACATGTTCCCGATGAAGAAGAAGTGCCAAAAACGAATGTATAATGAGTGAAAAGGGAATCCTTAAGAATGACAATACAACTTTAGAAATGAGGGATTCCGATGCCATTTTTAGGAAGTGTATATCAAATATTTGGATTATATCCAGAAATTTATTATGGAATGATTTCAGCGGAAATCGCTGAACAACAAATGGAAGAACAGAAAGAACAAGAAAATCAAGAGACTGAATTATAAAACCATGCAGGCTACTCGCCTGTGTGGTTTTTTCGTGTTACAATAAAGCGAATTTTTTAAGGGAGAGAATAAGATGAAATGGATATACTTTATTATTATTAACGTTATAGCATTTAGTATGATGGGGCTTGATAAGCGAAAAGCAAAGAAAAAGCAGTGGAGAACGCCAGAAAGTACGTTGTTTTTATCAGCTGCAGCTGGAGGAGCGGTTGGAGCTTGGATTGGTATGTATATGTTTCATCATAAGACACATAAAAGTAAATTTGTCTTCGGTATTCCAGTGCTCGTTATTATAACAGTAGGAGTGTTTTTATACATATAAAGGATTTGCAAGAGGAATGTCGAAAGAAATGCAGATTGAATATTGGTAAAGTAAGCATGTGAGACTTTATAATGAAGAAAAAAAGAGAAGAGGAGAAAAAGGAAGATGGGGAGTCAAACAGCAGAGCAAAAGCAGGGGATTATATATGCAGCAGGTGCGTATACGATGTGGGGAGTCCTTCCGATTTATTGGAAATGGGTGGAGGAAGTACCGGCAGATGAAATATTAGCGCATCGCATCGTTTGGGCATTTGTTTTTATGTTGTTAGTTTTAGGAGTAACGAAGAGGTTTCGTCAGTTTGGTGGGGAGTTAGTGGCCCTTTTTAAACGACCTAAATTATTAATGTCATTAACAATTGCTTCGGTACTTATTAGTGGAAACTGGTTTGTATACATATGGGCCGTAAATCATAACCATGTAATCGAAGCAAGTCTTGGGTATTATATTAATCCACTTATAAGTATTTTACTTGGTACAGTTGTTTTAAAAGAGAAGCTTAATTTTTGGCAATATGTTGCGGTTGGTTTAGCTGGATTGGGCGTTGTTATTTTAACGATACGTTTCGGATCAATTCCATGGGTTTCTCTTTCACTTGCTTTTTCATTTGGATTATATGGATTAACGAAAAAATTATTAAATTATGATGCAACAATTGGGCTTACGATGGAAACGATGTTAGTGACGCCATTTGCACTTATATATTTGTTTATGACAGGAGTTCATGGCTTTGGTTCGTTCGGTTCTATTTCGGCAATATCAACGTTTCTTTTAATAGGGGCAGGTATTGTTACAGCGTTACCACTCTTTTATTTTGCTAAAGGAGCACAACTTATTCCGCTCTATATGATAGGATTTTTACAATACATCGCGCCGACTATTAGTTTAATTTTAGGTGTGTTCGTTTTTGGTGAACATTTCACATCTACTCATATGATTGCGTTTTTCTGTATATGGATTGCTTTATTTGTCTTTTCAATGGCGAAAACAAAGTTTCTACTACAGAAGCAACCAAAATTTATTAAAAATAAATCAGCAAAAGTATCATAATGCGTAGTATTTTCTACGCATTTTTCTTTATACTTATATTATATAGAAATTCCATTATAGTCAGTGAGGAGCTGAAAAACATGGAAACAATTTTACATAATGATCCACTTATAGCAGCTATAATTTCTTGGTTTTTAGCACAGTTAACGAAAGTCGTTTTTAAATTAATAAAAACAGGCGAGTTTGATTTTGCTAAGTTCTTTGCTTCAGGTGGAATGCCAAGTTCGCATGCTTCGACTGTTACTGCACTTGCTACAGGTGTCGGAGTGGTGGAAGGTGTGGAGAGTCCAATATTTGCGGTTGCCGCTATTTTTGCCATTATTGTTATGTACGATGCTTCAGGAGTAAGGCTTGCGGTAAGTAAGCAAGCGAAAATATTGAATGATTTTTTTCATGGTAGACAAACAGAATATAAAAAGTTAAATGAGCTCGTTGGACATACACCGTATCAAGTTGTTGTTGGTGCACTATTAGGAATTGTTGTCGGGGTTGGGTATTGTTTGTAAGCAGAATGTGTGTAATGCACGTTCTGCTTTTCTTTGTTTTCATACATATTTAGATGAGTTTTCGAATATCGTATACGGACTTAGAAAGGGTGGGTGAGCGGTGTGCTACTATATGACAAAGTGCATGAGGAGATAGAGCGGAGAACGACTGCACTTCAAACGATGCAAAGGCAAGACGGAACGTGGCAATTTTGTTTTGAAGGAGCTTTGCTAACGGATTGTCACATGATTTTTTTACTCAAATTATTAGGGCGAAATGACGAAATAGAACCGTTTGTGAAAAGGTTAGTATCTCTTCAAACAAATGAAGGGACTTGGAAATTATACGAAGATGAAAAGGGAGGGAATTTATCCGCGACGATTCAAGCATATGCTGCTTTACTTGCTTCGGAAAAATATTCGAAAGAAGATATGAATATGAGGCGAGCTGAAATGTTTATTAAGGAACACGGGGGAGTTTCTCGTGCTCATTTTATGACGAAATTTTTATTAGCGATTCATGGAGAATATGAATTTCCTGCGCTTTTTCACTTTCCAACGCCAATCTTATTTTTACAAGATGACTCGCCCCTCAGTATATTTGGGCTAAGCAGCTCAGCGCGTATACATTTAATTCCGATGATGATTTGTATGAATAAGAGATTCCGTGTAGAGAAAAAGTTATTGCCAAATTTAAATCATATTGCAGGCGGGGGTGGGCAATGGTTTCGAGAGGAGCGGTCTCCGCTGATTCAATCGTTTTTAGGTGATGTGAAAAAGGTAATATCTTATCCATTATCGTTACATCATAAAGGATACGAAGAAGTAGAGCGCTTTATGAAGGAGCGTATAGATGAAAATGGAACATTATATAGTTACGCCAGTGCTACGTTTTATATGATTTATGCTTTGCTTGCATTAGGGCACTCTATTCAGTCTCCAATTATTGAGAAAGCTGTGACAGGATTAAAATCTTATATATGGAAGATGGACAGAGGAAGTCATTTGCAAAATTCTCCTTCTACCGTATGGGATACCGCTTTACTTAGCTATTCATTGCAAGAAGCTAAAGTTACAAATGAAAATAAGATGATTCAAAGGGCGACGGAGTATTTATTGCAAAAACAACAAACTAAAAAGGTAGATTGGAGCGTACATGCATCATCACTTGTAGCTGGCGGTTGGGGATTTTCAGATGTTAATACGACGATCCCTGATATAGACGATACTACAGCTGCCCTTAGAGCGTTAGCGCGAAGTAGAGGGAATGATAGAGTAGATGATGCGTGGGGAAGAGGTGTGGAATGGGTAAAAGGATTGCAAAACAATGATGGAGGCTGGGGAGCTTTTGAACGAGGGGTAACGAGCAAGTTACTATCGAATTTGCCGATTGAAAATGCGAGTGATATGATAACCGATCCGTCCACACCAGATATTACAGGTAGGGTGTTAGAATTATTCGGAACGTATGCACCGAATGAATTGCTTGAAGAGCAAAAAAAGAAAGCTATCAAATGGTTAATGGATGTACAGGAACAGAATGGATCATGGTATGGAAAATGGGGGATATGTTATATATATGGGACATGGGCAACGATGACAGGCTTACGTGCATTAGGAGTGCCTTCTACTCATCCATCATTGAAAAAAGCAGCTTCATGGCTCGAACATTTGCAGCATGAAGACGGAGGGTGGGGAGAATCCTGTCAAAGTAGTGTAGAGAAAAAATTTATTTCTTTACCTTTTAGTACGCCGTCACAAACAGCGTGGGCACTTGATGCACTCATTTCTTACTACGATCAAGAAACACCGATTATTCGAAAAGGAATTACATATTTGCTCGCGCAGTCTACTATGAATGAAAAATATCCTACTGGTACAGGGTTACCGGGGGGCTTTTATATTCGCTATCATAGTTATGGGCATATATATCCGTTACTTGCTTTAGCGCACTACGTAAAGAAATATAGAAAATAAACCGAGAGATACTCTCGGTTTATTTTGATGGGTAGTAGGTCCCTGTTGAAAAGAATAAGGAACGTTGTAGTTCCTTATTTTTCTGTTGATTGGCGTTTTTGACGTGCATCAGCGGCATTTGCACGTGCGTTTGCTTCTAAGTCATTGTGGTCAGCGAGTTCGCGAGCGAACTCAACATCAATGCCATCGGCAGCTTTGTTTCGATTTACATTCTTTTTTTTCATTCGACACAATCTCCTTGTGTTTTATGCGGCGTTGCAAAGTTAGTTTGACACAAATAGACTTTTTTATACAAAGAGGATTTGGAAAGCATAGAGCCGAAATATACAATATAACTAATAGAAATGGGGGATAGAGATGGAATTGTTGAATGGGAAAACAGCTGTTGTAACGGGTGCTGCGCAGGGGATTGGAAAAGAAATCGCACGAGTTTTTGCAAAACTAGGGGCCAAAGTATTAATTAGTGATGTAAATGAAGAGAAGCTACAAGAAACGACACGTGAATTATCAGATGAAGGGTATGATGTGAGTTTATATCGATGTGATGTGAGTAATCAAAATGAAGCGAAGTCGTTAATTGAATATGCGGTGCAAAAATTTGGTACATTACATATTTTAGTGAATAACGCTGGGATTACAAAAGATGCAATGTTACATAAGATGGAGAAGTCTGCTTGGGAACAAGTATTACAAGTGAACTTAACTGGCGTTTTTTATTGTATGCAGCCAGCACTTCTTTATATGAGACAACAACAGTATGGACGGATTATTAATATTTCTTCTATTAGTAGGGAAGGAAACATTGGACAAGCAAATTATGCGGCTACAAAAGCAGGGGTTGTAGGCTTAACAAAAACAGCAGCGAAAGAGGTTGGAAGTTTTGGTATTACGTGTAATGCGATTTGTCCAGGGTTTATGGATACTGATATGACAAAAACAATACCGGATAAAGTAAAAGAGAAAATGGTTGGAGCGATTCCAGTTGGAAGAATCGGAACGCCGGAAGATATTGCAAACGCAGCTGCCTTTTTAGCATCAGAGTATGCGTCTTACATTACAGGAGAGGTATTAAATGTGAGCGGTGGGTTGCAAGTGTAAATGAATACATAATGAAAAGAACCTGACCGAGTAGGTCAGGTTCTTTCTCGTTAATTTAAGTTAATCCAAACGCTCTTCACTTCTGTATAGTTGTTCAGCGCGTAAGATCCCATTTCGCGGCCAAGACCGGATTGTTTAAATCCTCCAAATGGAGATGCTGCATCAAAGACGTTATAACAGTTTACCCATACAGTACCAGCACGTACTTTACTTGCAACATAGTGTGCTGTTTTAACATTTTCTGTCCACACACCAGCCGCTAAGCCGAATTGTGATTTATTTGCACGTTCAATTACTTCATCAATATCGTTAAAAGGTATTGCAGAAATAACTGGACCGAAAATTTCTTCTTTTGCGATCGTCATTTCGTCATTTACGTCAGCGAATACTGTAGGAGAAACGAAGTAGCCTTGATCGAATGGATTACTTCCTCCACAAAGTACTTCAGCGCCTTCTTCAATCCCTTTTTCAATGTAGCTCATTACACGTTTTTGTTGTTCTTCGGAAACGAGAGGACCGATTGTTGTTTCAGGGTTAAGACCAGCGCCTTGATTTAGTTTTTTAGAATAGAGGACGAGATCAGCCATGACATTATCATACATTTTCTTTGGAATAAATAAGCGTGATCCAGCAGAGCATACTTGTCCTTGGTTAAACATAACACCAGAAAGTGCACCAGGAATCGCGCGAGATAAGTCGGCGTCTGGTAAAATAATGTTCGGTGATTTACCGCCAAGCTCTAAAGTAACACGTTTCAATGATTCAGATGCTTGTCGCATAATTTGTTTACCGACTGGAGTAGAACCAGTAAATGCAATTTTATCAACGAGTGGATGATTAACAAGTGCTTGTCCAGCTGATTCACCGAATCCAGGAACGATATTAATAACACCTTTCGGGAATCCAGCTTCTTCAATTAATTCAGCTAAGTATAGAGCGGATAGTGGAGTTTGTTCTGCAGGTTTTAAAACGATTGTACATCCTGTAGCAAGCGCAGCTCCCATTTTCCACATTGCCATAAGAAGTGGGAAGTTCCAAGGGATAATTTGACCGACGACACCAACAGCCTCATGGCGTGTATAGTTAAAGTAATCACCGGAAACAGGAATTGTTTGACCAACAATTTTCGTCGCCCAGCCAGCATAATAGCGCATATGCTCAATTGCAAGTGGTATGTCTGCCGCCATTGTTTCACGGATTGGCTTTCCGTTATCTAACGTTTCGAGCTGTGCCAGCTCTTCTTTATGCTCTTCCATTAAATCAGCGAGCTTGTACATAAGACGGCTGCGTTCAGCAGTGCTCATGCGTGACCAAGGACCTTCATCGAAAGCCATTCGAGCAGCTACCACAGCTTTATGAATGTCTTCGCGACCAGCTTCAGCAACGATAGCGAGTGTTTCACCAGTTGCTGGGTTAGGCGTTTTAAATGTTTTTCCGGAAGCGCTTTCAATGAACGCTCCGTTCACATATAGTTTCTTTGTGCCTTGAAGAAATTTCTCTACCTTTTCATGAAGATTTACAGCTAGTTGACTCATTGTATAACCCCCTTGAAAATATAATTTAAACGCAGTACGAGACGGCGTTTATTCCGAAATCAAGGATGTGGGAACTAGATGAAAAGCCTCTACTTAAAATCATAAATAAAAAATGCTGAAAATTCAAATTTCATTTTCGTTACAATTGTAAAAAATATGTAATGAAACATTGTATTCTATATAATTACAAAAAATCCTGCGCGTTTTTGTTTTCTAGTAGGAAAAACTAGAAAAACAGTGGTACAATTATACATCGTGAGAGGAGGGGGAAAATGAAGAATTATCATGATGATCCGCGCTTTCGAGTTGCCCATAGAGAAGCGTTAATTGGTCTTGGATTAGCTATTATTAATTTTATAATATGGTATGGATTTGCTTATGGGCTTGGAAGTAAGGATCCAAGTGAATATACATATGTATTAGGTTTTCCAGCATGGTTTTTTTATAGCTGTATCGTTGGATTTATCGTAATGGTTATTTTGCTTATTTTAGTTGTTCGTTTTTTATTTCAAGATATTTCACTCGATGAGGAAGAAAAAAGTGAGGAATGATAGATGAATTGGTATGTAATAATCCCAATGATAATTTCTTTTATCGTTGTGTTTTTAATTGGTGTATATGCATCAAGACGTGTACAAGCAACCGCTAATAATAAATTTTTACAAGAATATTTTCTTGGTGGGCGTGAACTTGGTGGCTTATTATTAGCTATGACGATGATTGCTACGTACGGTAGTGCAAGTAGCTTTATCGGCGGGCCTGGTATTGCTTACAATATGGGTCTTGGATGGGTGCTGTTATCAGCGATTCAAGTTGTAACAGGATATATCGTTTTAACGGTTATTGGTAAAAAGTTTGCTATTATCGCTAGAAAGATGGAAGCAATTACGCTTATTGATTATTTAAAGGGCAGATACAATAATAAATCGGTAGTTGTTCTTTCTGCGTTATGTATTATAATCTTTTTGTTCTCAGCAACAGTAGCCCAGTGGGTTGGCGGCGGACGATTAATTGAGTCGCTAACAGGACTTTCCTACACAACGGCACTATTTTTATTTACATTTTCTGTACTTGTGTATGTGTTAATTGGTGGATTTCGTGCAGTCGCTTTATCAGATACGTTATTAGGAATCATTATGTTAGTCGGAACAACAATCATTTTAATTGCTACTGTCATTGCTGGTGGCGGAGTTGAAAAGATTATGCAGGAACTTATTCAAATTAATCCGAATCTAATAACACCGTTCGGAGCGGATGGAAGTTTAACGAAATCATATGTCACATCATTTTGGATTTTAATTGGGATTGGTGTCGTTGGATTACCGCAAATTAGTGTGCGTGCTATGTCTTATAAAAATTCAAAAGCTATGCACCAAGCATTAATCATTGGAACGGTTGTCGTCGGTACAATTATGATTGGTATGCATTTAACAGGTGTGTTTGCAAGAGTAGTCCTTCCAGGCATAACGGTACCAGATAAAGTAATGCCGCTACTCGCAATGGAAGTGTTGCCACCTTGGTTAGCTGGAGTTTTCTTAGCTGCACCAATGGCAGCGATAATGTCTACTGTGAACTCATTATTATTACTTGTAAGTTCGTCAATTATTAAAGATATATATGTGAACTACATAAATAAAGATGCCGCGGATAGTACGATAAAGAAAGGTAGCCTATTGATTACTGGTATCGTAGGATTACTCGTATATGCTGCCGCTATTAAGCCACCAGACTTTTTAATTTGGTTAAATTTATTTTCTTTCGGTGGTTTAGAAGCAGCGTTCATTTGGCCGATTGTGTTAGGTTTATATTGGAAAAAAGGAAATGCAACTGGAGCTCTCGCATCTATTTTAGTTGGAGTAGGTTCCTATATGTTTATTCACCTTTGCTACCCTAATCCATTCGGTATACATACAGTTGTTTTCCCGATTTGCTTTGCATTTATCTCTTATATAATTGGTAGTATGGTTACGATGAAAAAAGTAGCATAAAAATATAGAAAAACGTAGGAACTTCTAATATGAAGTTCCTACGTTTTTTGTTTATACAAAATTTATCTTTTTCATTCTGTATTCCGTCATGTATTCATAAAGTAATAACAATTGATGGGATGGAGTTGAGGTCTATGAAAAAAATATTATTTTTAGGAGACCCAGGAATTGATGACTCTTTAGCAATTATGTATGGATTATTGCATCCTGATATTGAGATTGTTGGAGTAGTAACAGGATATGGGAATGTAACGCAGGAAAAGGCGACGAGTAATGCGGCGTATTTATTGCAAATGGCGGGCCGGGAAGATATACCTGTTATTAATGGAGCGAAAATTCCTTTATCTGGGGATTTTGTAACATATTATCCGGAAATTCATGGGGTAGACGGTTTGGGACCTATTAAGCCTCCTAAAACTTTTTCTCCCAATATTAAACCTTTTTGTGCATTTTTCGATATCATTGAAAAATATAAAGGAGAACTAATCATTGTTGATGCCGGCAGATCAACAACATTAGCGACGGCATTTATTTTAGAAAAACCAATGATGAAGTATGTGAAAGAATATTATATAATGGGCGGAGCTTTTTTAATGCCCGGAAATGTTACACCGGTCGCGGAAGCCAATTTTCATGGTGACCCAATTGCATCACAATTAGTTATGCAAAATGCGAAAAATGTGACATTAATACCGCTTAACGTTACATCAGAAGCGATTATTACACCGGAGATGGTGAAATACATTACGAAACATTCTAAAACGAATTTCAAGAAATTAATAGAACCGATTTTCGATTATTATTATAAAGCTTATAAAAATCTGAATCCTAAAATAACAGGGAGCCCAGTGCATGATGTAGTAACGATGATGGTAGCGGCAAATCCATCTCTTTTAGATTACGTGTATCGTCGTGTTGATGTAGATACGGTTGGAGTTGCGAAAGGGGAAAGTATCGCTGATTTTCGCCCGCAACCTGAAGCAAAAGCGTTGAAAAATTGGGTTAAAATTGGCTGGTCTTTACATTATAAAAAGTTTCTAGAGGATTTTGTGAAAATTATGACGTAGACATAATAGTAGCATACAAGTTAAAATAATGGAGATGATTGTTTAAATAATCATCTCCATTATTTTGTTTTTAAGAGATAAATAGAGAAGAGTTACACAATAGGAGAGGAATTTTACTTGAAAAAAACTATAGTATGCGCAGTGATTGTGGGTATTTTTGTTTTGCTGATATCAGGTAACTTTTTAGTGAAAAAAGTGTGGAGTTCAAATAATGATGATGCGCAGTACATAGCATCCTTTATTGAAGAACATAAAGATGAAAAGAATAGTGCACTTTTAATAAAAAGAAATGATAAAGTCGTGTATTCTGTAAATCCGGATGTTGTATTGCCAGTTGCTAGTACGATGAAGTTAATTGTGGCGCTTGAATATACGAAACAAGTTACAGAGGGGAAAATCGATCCGTCTAGTTTCGTTTCAATTAATGATGTGAATCGTTATTATGTGCCGGGTACAGATGGTGGTGCACAAGATAGATGGCAAAATTATTTGCAAAAAAAAGAAAAGATAACTGAAGGAGCGGTTTCTTTAGAAGAAGTTGCAAAAGGAATGGTTAAGTTTAGTTCTAATGCAAATACTGAATATTTAATGGAGGTATTAGGATTAGACAATATTAATCGGAATTTACAAAGTTTAGCACTTCCTGCACATCAACCGCTATTTCCGATTGTTTCATCTTTATACATTCCGGGATATTTGCATAAAGAATTACATGTTCCAAAATATAAAATAGAGAAAAAGTTAAAAGAAATGTCTCAAGAGCAATATCGTGAATATGCTATGATTATTCATGAACGCTTAAAAAAGAAGGGGCCATTATTACAGAAGGAAATTCCTCTGTATTTAGAGGAACGTTACGACAAAATTTGGTCGGATAGATTGCCGGCTGCTTCCGCTAACGATTATATGGTACTGCTTCAAAAGGCAAATCATCAAGGTGGTCTTACAGAAGCGGAAGAAAAAGTGTGGGCGAATATCGTTGAAACAGATATGAGCGCAAAGAAATATCGTAAAACATTCAGACATGCTGGACAAAAGAATGGTTATACACCATGGACGGTAACAAAAGCAGTTTATGCAATGGATAAACGCGGAAACTGTACAGAAATTGTTTTCTTGGCAAATAATTTAAATGAAGATGACAGTGCTGAAATACGTAAACATTTAGCAAATCTACACTTTCAAGTGTTGCAAAGTGATAAGTATGATGCGACTTTTATTAAATAAACTCGGTGCTATGAGCGCCGAGTTTATTTTTATGTACAAGCACTTTTTCACCATCCTTGGGTATGATGGGTAGTAACACTTAGGCGAAAGGGGAAAAGGTGATGAAACAGAGTAAAGAAGAGTTTATTAAGAATGAAGGCGCTGATTTCCCTGGGAAAACATATGTAGATTGTGTATTACAGCACGTATTTAATTTTCAGCGTAATTATTTATTAAAAGATATGTTTCAAGTGCATAGGGCACATATTACTATGTTAACTGAAGAGAAGTTAATGAAAAGAGAAGAAGCGAAAGTTATATTAATCGCACTTAAAAAAGTAGAGGGGATTCCAAAGGAGAAGTTGCTATATACAGAGCAACATGAAGATCTTTTTTTCTTAGTTGAACATTTGCTTTCTCAAGAAGCAAAGTGTGAATTTGTAAGTAATATGCATATCGGTAGAAGTAGAAATGATATGGGTGTAACGATGTATCGCATGAGTTTACGGCAATTTGTATTGCGGTTAATGGAACATCATTTATTGCTGCAAGAAAGTATGCTGGAGCTCGCCGGTGAACATATGGAAACAATTATGCCGGCGTATACACATACACAACCGGCGCAGCCGACAACATTTGGTCATTATATTTTGGCAATTTATGATACGATGCAACGAGATTTAGAAAGAATGAAAAAAGCGTATCATCTTTTAAATCATTCTCCAATGGGGGCAGCTGCGCTTTCTACAACAAGCTTCCCAATTAAGAGAAAACGAGTGGCACAGTTACTTGGGTTTACAAATGTAATTGAGAACTCATATGATGCTGTTGCTGGAGCAGATTATTTATTAGAAGTTAGCTCGTTACTAATGGTTATTATGACGAATACGAGTAGATGGATTCATGATTTTTTACTATTAGCGACGAAAGAATATGATGGGATTACTGTAGCGAAGCCATATGTGCAAATAAGTAGTATTATGCCGCAAAAACGAAATCCTGTTTCAATAGAACATGCCCGTGCTATTACGAGTAGTGCTTTAGGGGAAGCATTTACTGTATTTCAAATGATTCATAATACACCATTTGGCGATATTGTCGATACGGAGGATGACTTGCAGCCGTATTTATATAAAGGAATCGAAAAGGCGATTCGTGTTTTTTGTATGATGAACGCAGTTATTCGAACGATGAAAGTAGAAGAGGAAACGTTAAAAAGTCGTTCATATAAACAAGCGATTACGATTACAGATTTCGCAGATGTTTTAACGAAAAACTATGAAATACCATTTCGGCATGCACATCATGCAGCAAGTGCGATTGCGAATATGTCATTGGAGCAGAAAAAGGAGTTACATGAATTAAATTTCAAAGAGATAAATGTATACTTACAAGAAAATTTGAAAGTAAATTTATTAGAAGAAGAGTGGAAAGAAATTATATCACCAGAAGCTTTTATTCAAAAAAGAAATGTATATGGTGGACCGAGTAAAAAAGAGATTGAGCGTATGATTAAAAATCGAAAAGAGTCATTTCAAAAAGAAGAAGAGGTATTTAAAAAGGAAAAACAAAGAATTTTACAAGCTGAAAATGATTTGAATACGTTAGCTTCGAACATTATTAAATCGTAAAAGAAGGATTTAATGAATTAATCGCCAATACTTAATGAAACTATAAATAGAGAGAAGAGATTGTCGATGATTCAACTACATGTATATGAAGAGATTCTTAATTTTACAGAAGAGGTTAAACCATTTTTAGAGAAGAATGAGCAGGAAAATAATCTCATATTAGGTGTATTACAAATGGTCCAAGAACCGATATTTATAGGAGTAGCAAAACAAGAGGAAGAAATTGCAGCTGTATTTCTTCAAACAGAAGAAAAGAAACAAATAATTGTTGCTACGTCTGAGATTTCGGCAGTAGCTATTAAGGAACTTGCAAAAGAGTTAACGAAAGTATATCCACATATTCCTGGATTGATTGGTAATAAAAAAATCGTACAGAAATTAGCGGAAGAGATTGCAGTGTTAGAGAATAAGAAAACTAATGTTGCAATGGAGCAAGGTATATATGAATTAAAACAAGTAAAGAAAAAGTGGAACGGAGATGGAATCTTTCGAGAAGTAAGTAGTGATGAGCTAACATTAATAGAGCAGTGGATATATCAATTTTGCGAAGATGTGAAGCTTCCTACTACGAAAGAAGAAGCGAAACAAACTGCTCATACATTAATTACTAATCGTTGTCTATTTGTTTTAGAAGTAGACGGGAAGATTGTTTCTGTAGCTGCAAAAACGAGACCGACTACAAACAATATAACAGTTAATTTTGTATATACACCGAAAGAAGCTCGGAAAAAAGGGTACGCATCTAGTTGTGTCGCTGCACTTAGTCAACGTATGTTAGATGAAGGCTACAAAACAACGACATTATATACGGACCTGGCAAATCCGACATCAAATAAAATTTATCAAGAAATTGGTTATGAGAAGATTATGGAGTCTGTACTTATATTTTTAGAGAAATAGAATGAAAAGGCACGCTATTATAGCGTGCCTCTTTGTTATTCATCAATTCGAATTACTTCACCCTGCGGGAAATTCTCAGTTTCTAGTAAGTTACGAATAGCTTTCGCAACATATTCAGGTGACAGCAGCTTTCCTTCTTCTTTTAATGCGGTGAATCGATCTAAGTTAATAAAGTCTTCCTTATTTGTTTCACGAATTTGTGCTTGCATATTTGTATCAACAACACCGGGTGCGAAAGCGACAGTTTTTACAGGATATTCTTTCTCCACTTCTTCAGTAGCTACGCACTGTGTAAACATATTTACACCGGCTTTCGTTGTACAATAAGCTCCCCATCCGAAATAAGGATTTTTTCCTGCTCCAGATGAAATATTTATAATGCGTTTTTCTACTTTCCAGTCTTTCGTATGTTTCATGAAAGTGGAAGTAAGAATCATTGGTGCGATTAAATTAATATGAACGTTCGTAATGAATTGTTCACTTTCTGACTTTTCAATAGGTTTCATTGGTGCAAGTGTTCCTGCATTATTAATTAAATGAATCGATGAGACATTGTCTTTTTGAATAGATGAAAAGACTTCGTTAAAATGAGTTTCTAAATTATGTACATCTTGAAGATCTATGGAATGGAAAATATAATTGCTGTCGTTTTGCTCTGCGAGTTTTGCAAGCTGTTTATTTTCTCTCCTAGAAATAGAGATAACGGTTGTATTTTCTTCTAACAATTGCACGGCGATTGCCTCACCTAAACCTTGTGAAGTTCCTGTTACGATAACGTAGCGCATAGTATAGTAAACTCCTCTCCATATATGTGGAATTTTGTTGGACAACGTACATTATATAGTTTGTCTACATTTTATAGTATAGAGCACTTTTTACTATAAATGAAATGAGATGATTGTGTGCCTTTTATGAATCGTTTTACAACAACAGTAACTGGTGCTGTCACGTTCACTGGGAACACGTTGGGACTAAGTCCTACATCACCTGCACCAAACAATAACTTCGGCACGATTGATGTGTTTACAACGATAAATACATCGCTTCAAGTGCCTGGATTCCCGGCAGGAACAACGAATGACTGGCCATTAAATTCTTCAAGTGCAATTTTGAACCTTCCAGCAGGGAGTAGTGTTTTATACGCAGAACTAGTATGGGCCGGCACATACCGAACCGATACAGAGGATGTTACAGCATTTTTAAATGATAATATTTCATTTACAACACCAGCAGGAACATTTTCTGTTGCACCAGATCCTGCAACTGCGCAGCAAGGTTCAGTTGGGAACCAGTTTTATTATGTTCGCTCTGCTAATGTAACGAATCTTGTTAATACAGGTGGGGCAGGCACATATACAACAGGTGCCGTGCCAGCTGCAAGAACTTCAGCTGATCCAACAATCAGTCGTTCAGCTGGCTGGACGCTTGAGGTAGTTTATCAAAATGCAAGTTTACCACTTCGGAATTTGTCAGTATATGCAGGTCAAGAGATTATCGATGCTTCATCCCCGCCAGTTGATGCTACTATTTCAGGGTTTGCTACTCCGGCAACAGGAGCTGTTACAGGAAGAGTGCTCGTAACTGCTCAAGAAGGTGATTCTAACATTGTTGGAGATCAGCTTCGCTTTGGACCGAATGCAAATGCTACAGTCGCATTATTCGGTCCGAGAAACCCCGCGAATAATTTCTTTCAATCACAAATTTGTAATGATAGTGGCAATCTAGATACGAGCGGCACATTTGGAGATTTGAATCAGCCGTTAGGAATCGCTTTAGCGGTCCGAAGACAAGGGTGGGATATTACGAATGTAGATGCCTCATCTTCTTTAGTAAACAATCAAACGTCAGCAACTGTTCGCTTTGTCACAAATGGAGATGGATACGCTGCAGCTGGTTTTGGTGTTCAAATTGATGCGACAGGTCCAATCATTAATCCTGTTAAATCGGTTAATAGAACAGTTGCAGGGGTAGGGGATACTCTCACCTATACGATTACGGTCCCGAACACAGGAACAGGAAGTGCAGAAAACGTTGTATTACAAGATAGTATTCCGAACGGAACGACATTTGTAGCAGGTAGTGTAACGGTAGGTGGAGTAACACAACCGAGTGCGAATCCAGCGAATGGAATTAATTTAGGTACAATCCCAAATAACACGCAAAGAATTGTTACATTTCAAGTTCGAATAACATCGTTCCCGAACCCAAACCCTATTCCAAATCGTGCAATGGTGTCATACCAATTCCGTCCTTTTGTTGGAAGTTCTCCTATCACAAGTACAGCTTCTTCAAATACAGTACAGACGACGGTAAATCGCGCAAATGTAAGTTTGCAAAAATCTGTAGATTTACAGACGGCAACACTTAATGATGTATTAACGTACACAGTTAATGTGACGAATAATGGGAATGTCGCTGCAAATAATGTGATTTTTGTTGATAGTATACCTGCTGGAACAACATTTGTCGCAAATAGTGTTACGGTAAATGGAGTAGCACGTCCAGGAGCGAATCCATCAAGTAGTATTAATCTTGGAAGTATTAATGCTTCACAAACGACTGTAGTACGCTTTCAAGTTCGAGTAACATCTAATCCTCTTGTAAATCCAATTCCGAACCGTGCAAGTGTAACATTTAACTTTACTCCAGTGCCTGGCCAACAACCAATTTCAGGTCAAGCGACAAGTAATACTGTATTTACTACTATTAATATAGCTGATATAAGAACGAGAAAAACAGTGGATAGAGCTTTTGCGACAGTTAATGACGTTCTTACGTACACCGTTACAATTGAAAATACAGGAAATGTACTTGCGACAAATGTTATTTTTCAAGATCCGATCCCAACTGGAACGACTTTTATACCAAATAGTGTAACTGTAGATGGGGTTTCACAGCCTGGAGCAAATCCTGCGACTGGGTTTACAGTAGCGAATATATCTCCAGGTGGAAGTAGGACAGTGACTTTTCAAGTACGAGTCACATCTACGCCATCAGGAGGGACGATTGCGAATCGTGGAAATGTATCGGCTAATTTCGTCGTTATTCCGAATCAGCCGCCAGTAACGATTAATAGACAAACGAATACAGTTGTAACACAAGTTAATACAGGTGGTTTAAATGTAATAAAGGAAGTGAATACAACGCAAGCGGCAGTAGGGGACACTTTAACATACACGATTGCCGTCCAAAATACAGGAAACGTTCCGTTAACAAATGTGTTTTTCCAAGACACTATTTCTTCCGCTGTTTCATTTGTTGCAAATACTGTAACGATTAATGGAGTACCGCAAAGTGGATTGAATCCGAATACAGGATTTTCTCTTCCAAATATTCCTGCGGCTCAAACCGTTGTAGTCATATTTGACGTATTAATTGTACAGAATCCAGAAAATGAAGATATTTTAAATCAAGCAAATGTAACAGCAAGTTTTCAAGTGAATCCGAGCGAACCGCCAGTAACAATCAATGTTCCTAGTAACATTGTGAATACAACTGTACAATCAGGGAATTTTGAAGTTGTGAAAGCAGTGAATACGGATGTTGCAACGGTAGGGGATGTTTTAGTATATACAATCGAAGTCATAAATGCAGGTAGTGTACCAGCTACAAATGTATTTTTCCAAGATTCAATTCCACAAGGGACATTATTTATTGAAAACAGTGTATTTGTTAATGGTGTTTTACAAGAAGGGGCAGATCCAGAACTTGGATTCCCATTAAATAATTTGCCTACTGGCGCGAGTGTAATTGTTACGTTTGAAGTATTAATTGATGAAATTCCCCAAGGAAATAATGTCGTAAATAATGCGAATGTAACTGGAGATTTCCTTGTAAATCCAACAGAGCCACCGATTACTGTAACAGTACCAAGTAATACTGTTATGACAGTCGTGAATTCTTCAGGGTTAAATGTAATGAAGAGCGTAAGCGCTACTGAAGCAGGTGTAGGAGATACGTTAACGTATACAGTTCGTATACAAAATAGTGGAACAGTAGCAGCAACAAATGTATCATTCCTCGATCCTATTCCATCTGGAACAACGTTTGTAGCAAATAGTGTAACAATAAACGGAACACCTCAGCCAGGTTTAAACCCAACGACTGGATTTCCGCTTGCCAATATTCCAGTAGGAGGGATGGTAACAGCTGCTTTTCAGGTGACAATCACGAGTGTACCACCAAATAGAGTTCTTCCGAATAATGCAAATGTGACTGCTGATTTTCAAGTAAGTCCTTTGCAGCCACCAATTACAATTGTAACAATTAGTAATATTGTTGTGACGCGAGTGAATGTAGGATCAATTAATGTAATAAAGAGTGTAAACACACCGCAAGCAGGTGTAGGAGATACGTTAACGTATACGATTCTTATTCAAAATACAGGAACTGTTCCTGCAACAAATATTATTTTTCAAGATCCGATTCCTGTTGGAACTGCGTTTGTAGCGAATAGTGTCACGATAAATGGAGTTGTTCAGCAAGGTGCAGACCCTGTGGTAGGTTTTCCAGTTCCGAATATTCCAGTTGGGCAAACCGTTACAGTTACGTTTCAAGTTATAGTGACGAGTGTCCCGAGTGGTGGAAATATTAGAAACCAATCAAACGTTACTGCAAGTTTTCTTATAAATCCAGCTAATCCTCCAATAACGACTGTTACGAATAGTAATTTCGTCGTGACGCAAGTAAACACAGCACAGTTAAATATACAAAAATCTTCATCTGTACAACAAGCGGCACTTGGAGAAATTTACACGTATTCTGTTGTCATTAGAAATAATGGAACGGTAACAGCAACGAATGTCTCTTTCATTGATCCAATTGCTCCAGAAACAACATTTGTAGCAAATAGTGTAACGATAAATGGAACTCCTCAACCTGGATTTGATCCAAATATAGGTTTTACGCTTCCTAATATAGCTGCTGGCACATCATTGACTGTAACGTTCCAAGTAACAGTAGTTGCGCCATCCACGCGCGGAGCCGTACTAAACACCGCATCTGCAACAGCCACTTTTTTATTAAATCCTTTACAGCCCCCTGTAACAACGACAAATTCAAGTAATACGACAGTAGTTACGATACCGTTACCTCCTCCTGGTGAAGTAACAGCAACCAAAACAGTTGACGTTGCAACTGGAGCGGTTGGGGATGTATTAACGTATACCGTGCTAATTTCAAACGTAGGAATTATACCTGTTACAGATGTGTTCTTCCAAGATGTCATACCAGAAGGAACGACATTTGTAGAAGATAGTGTAACGATAGGTGGGGTGCAGCAACTTGGTTTAAATCCAGAAATAGGATTTACAGTTACTCCATTATTAATTAATGGTGGAAGTATTGAGGTAACGTTCCGAGTGACGATTACAGAAATTCCAGATAATGAAGTCATATTAAATGATGCAGACGTTACATTTACTTCACAACCAAATCCGCAGGAACCACCGATTACGGAAACGATATTAACAAATTTAGTCGTTACGACAATTAATATAGCGTTTATTTTTCCGTTAAAACTAGTAGATAAAGAAGTAGCGACTGTAGGAGAAATTTTAACGTATGATGTATTGATTTTTAATTTTGGAACAGTGGCAGCGACGAATGTTCAATTTATAGATACTACTTCCGCGGGTGTAGCATTTGTACCAGGAAGTGTGAGCATAAACGGGGTACCAGCACCAGGATTAGATCCTTTTATCGGTTTTACAGTTCCAGATATACCTGTAGATGATTTTGTACTTGTCACATATCAAGAGATGGTAACGAGCATACCAGAAGGTGGAACAGTTGTTAACTTTGTAGATGTTACGGCTACATTTGCTGTAAGTGAAACAGAGCAGCCTATTACTGAAACAACGACAAGTAACACGACATTAACCGAAATAAATGAACCTGGTTTGAATGTTTTAAAATCAGTAAGTGAGCCAATTGTTGCAGTAGGCGATACAATCACATATACGACAGTAGTTCAAAATACAGGGACAGTGACAGCGACGAATATTCAATATAGTGATGTATTACCTTCCTCTATAGCATTCGTGCCGAATAGTGTAACGATAGGTGGTGTGATACAACCTGGGTTCAATCCTAATAATGGATTCCCACTTCCAGATATAAATTCAGGGGGAAGTGTAGAAGTCACATTCCAAGTAACCGTTGTTAGTGTTCCATCAAACGGAACAATTGCCAATACGGCAAATGTTACTGGAAGCTTTATATTAGTACCAGGAGAACCACCAGTTATAGTAAATCAGCCAAGTAACACAACGCTCACAACTGTAAATAGAGGACGCTTTAATGTTATTAAACAAGTCAATAGAGCTGCTACCTTAGTTGGAGATGTATTAACGTATACAGTGCAAATAACGAATACAGGAACAGTAACAGCTAACGATGTTCAGTTTATTGATACGATTTCAGCAGGAGCGTCATTTGTATCGAGTAGTGTAACGGTAAATGGAGTTTCGCAACCAAACTTAAATCCGATTACTGGCTTTGGAGTAGGAGATATACTAGTTGGTGACACGGTTATAGTGACGTTTCAAGCGACAGTTACAAACATCCCGTCATCAGGAACCATTACGAACGTTGCAAATATAACGGGAAGCTTTACTTTAGTACCAGGAGAGCCACCGGTTGTAGTAACAGAGCCGAGTAATACGACAATAACAAGGGTAAATAGAGGACGATTTAATGTTATAAAAACCGTAAATAAAGAAGCAACACGATTAGGGGACACGTTAACTTATAGTGTGCAAGTTACAAATACAGGAACGGTAGCTGCGACAAATGTTCAGTTTATTGATATCCCATCGCCTGATTTAGAATTCGTTCCAGGAAGCGTACAAATAAATGGGATTCCACAAGTAGGTTTAGATCCTTTTGTAGGCTTTTCATTACCGGATCTTGCAGTAGGAGATAGCATACTAATCACATTTGAAGTAAATGTAATCGTAATTCCGCCTTCTAGTAGCATTATGAATACAGTGAGAGTAACTGGAGATTTTGAATTGATTCCAGGAGAACCACCGTTTACAATTACGAATTCAAGTAATACGACAGTCACACCAGTAAATAGAGGCAGTTTAGATATGCTGAAAGAAGTAGATCATTCAATTGTTGGAGTAGGAGAAACGGTAACGTACCGTGTTCGCATATTAAATACTGGTACGGCTGATGCAATGAATGTTCAATTTATTGATGTGTTATCGCCGGAAGCGGCTTTTGTACCAAATAGTGTAACGGTAAATGGAGTAGCACGTCCAGGAGTAAATCCGCAGGTTGGATTTACGATTTTAGACATTCCAGTCGGTGAGACGGCGATTGTAACATATGAAGCTACAATTACAAGTTTTCCAGATGGTGGTACAGTAGTGAACGTTGCTGGGGCATCGGCAGAATATATTTTAGTACCAGGGGAACCGCCAGTTACAGTGATGGACACGAGTAATACAGTTATTGTAACGGTAAATACTGCAATCTTATTTGTTGCAAAAGGAGCAAACTTTGAAGTAGCAATGGTAGGAGATGTTGTCACTTACGGAATTGCTGTTATAAATGATAGTACAGTTCCTGTGACGAATATTATTTTAACAGACATCATTGACCCAAATACGTTATTTATAAATGGCACGGTAACGGTAAATGATGTACCTTTTCCATTTGCCAATCCGAATACCGGTATCCTTTTAGGTGATTTTCAGCCGAATGATGCAGCAATTATTAATTTCCAAGTTGTAATAACAGGAGGGCAAATAAATAACTTAGTAACAAATACAGCTACAGCGAATGGGCTTGCAACTGTAAATCCTAATGAGCCGCCAGTAGTAGTTGAAGGCGATAGTAATACAGTTGTTATCCCGTTTATTCCTCAAAATGTTTCAACAACAGTCGTAAAAACGGCAGATCTTCAATCAGCAACAATTGGAGATGTTATTACGTTTACGACAGTTATTACGAATACGGGGGATACAGCGATACAAAATATTCGTTTTCAAGATATGTTAGATAGTAGTTTTCGATTTGTTCCTGGAAGTGTAACTGTTGATAATACGCCAGTGCCAAATGTAAGCCCAGTATCAGGGTTTCTTATAGGAAGTTTAAATCCAGGTGAAGCACGGACAGTTTCGTTCCAAGTAACAGTTCAGAGTGCACCAAGTGGTTCAGGAAATTATATTAATCAAGCGAGTATTCGCTTCGAACATCAAGTAGGCACAGTATTGCCACCTGTTACACAAATAATAGATAGTAACATAGTTGTCATTCCATTTGTTCCAACGATAGAACAAATTTGTGAAACAAACTTTAATTGTTTAGACAAAATTCCATTTCACTGTTCTCCGTGTAATCAGTTGCGAATAAATAAAAAATAAAAACAAAAAGAGCATCCTGAAAGAATAGGATGCTCTTTTTGTTTAGATCAAGTAGCTTCTTCTTCGGGAGAAGTGAAAAATTCGTTGACTTTGTTGGAGAGTAGAAATGGAATAGCCCCTTTTATAACGGAAATGTCCCAGTCCCACCATGCAAGGTTTTCTAGTTTTTCAATGATTTCTTGCGGGAAACGATATCGAACTAGTTTGGCAGGATTACCAGCGACGATTGCATATGGAGGTACGTCTTTTGTAACAACACTCTTGGCCCCGATAATGGCCCCGTTACCAATTGTAACACCAGATAAAATGCAGGATTGATAACCAATCCATACATCATTGCCGACTACGATATCACCTTTTGAAGAAGGATGACCAGTAATGTGTGCTCCTTCTTCGAAGAGGACATTAAATGGATAAGTTGTTATCCAATCAGCACGATGTTCACCGCCAAGTACGAAAACGACTTCTTCTCCTAATGAACAAAACTTACCTATTTTTAATTTTGTTTCATCATTCCAAGAAAAAATAATAGGGCCTACTTTACTGTAAGTATAATCACCGATATCATATTTATTATATTCAGGTTTTTGATTTAAATATAACATACCAATTTTAGCATCCTCTCTAAAGAAAGTAATGGATATGGAACATTATATGTAAGGTGAAGTAAGGCGAACTATGTTGTATGAAATAGTAATGTGCAAAAATGTTAGTAGGCAAGATGAATAAAAGGGAGTGAAATGTATGAGATACGAAATGGGATTATATAATAAACCTTTTCAGTCGATTCAATTAGGAAAAAAAGTATATGAAGTACGCTTATACGATAAAAAACGTCAACTTATAAAAAAAGACGATGAAATTGTATTTACGAACCTTACGACAGCAGAAACGATGGCTGTAAAAGTAACGGAGATAAAACGATACGAAAGCTTTAAAGCAATGTACGAACAAATTGATAAAAAATTATTTGATTGTGAAGAACTTAGTATAAAAGAAATGTTAGAAAGTACATACGGAATATATACGAAAGAACAAGAAAAAGAATGGGGAACAGTTGCGATTGGTGTTGAGGTAATAAAGTGAGAAGAAATCGCGGTGCAGCTATAATTATACAAGGTGGTAAAATCGCTCTTATAAAACGTGTTCGAGAAGGTGAGATGTATTTTGTTTTTCCAGGCGGGGGAATTGAAGAAGGAGAAACGCCTGAAGAAGCAACGAAGCGAGAGGTTTATGAAGAATTAGGGGTACATATACAAGTGGAGCATCTGATTGCAAAGGTGGAGTATAAAGGTACGGAGTATTATTATAATGCCCATATTATAGGTGGAGTTTTCGGAAGTGGTAAAGGCGAGGAGTTCGAGCTGAAAGATAGAGGGAGTTATATTCCTTTATGGATGCCGGTAAATGAGTTGCCAAATTTAAATGTAAAACCTTATGATGTGGCCAAATGTGTATTTGATTATTATGGAATATAAGGTCTGACAACATACAAAAAAAACCATTGACATAGCCTTCTGATTTAAGTATTGTATTCGAGTATGTTTATAATCAGGAGGTTTATATGAGCAATCAAACTACTACACATCATGTGAAAATGACAACAGCAGATCCATCTGGAATCGGTCTATTTGGATTAGCGATGGTAACACTTGTAGCATCGTCTCAAAAGTTAGGCTTAACAGATGGCGTTTCACTTGTATTACCATGGGCAATCTTTTTAGGAGGATTTGCACAAATCTTTGCATGCATTCACGATGCAAAGCACAACAATACGTTCGGTACAACAGCATTTGGTGCGTACGGCCTATTTTGGTTAGGTGTTGGAATGACTTGGTTAATTCAACTTGGAGTATTTGGCGAAAAATTAGCCCAAACTGCAGATTCAAAACAGCTCGGTGTAGCCTTTATCGGATACTTGATTTTCACGATCTTTATGACAATTGGTGCAATGGAAACACATAAAGTATTATTTATGATTTTCGTCCTTATTGATTTCTTATTTATCGGTCTTTCATTAAGTACTTTAGGTGTTATGCCGCACGCAATGCATAATTTAGCAGCGTATTCTGAACTATGTATTTCATTATTATCTTTCTATGGTTCAGCAGCAGCTGTGTTAAATACACACTTCGGAAAAGTTGTATTACCAGTTGGAAAACCCTTTGGTATTTTTAAAAAGTAATAAAAAAGAACAGATGATTGTATAGTCATCTGTTCTTTTTTTTATGGAATAAAATAAAATAGCAAAAAATATAATTGAAATTGATTCTCATTATTAATATAATGAGAATGAGAATCATTTATTGTAAGAGGGGGATGCCAAAGTGGCGAAAATTTTAATAGCGTATGCAAGTATGTCAGGGAATACAGAGAGTATTGCTGATTTAATTAAAGTAAGTTTAGATGCCTTTGATCATGAAGTAGTATTACAAGAGATGGAAGGTATGGATGCTGAAGAATTATTAGCGTATGATGGAATCATTTTAGGATCTTATACGTGGGGTGATGGTGAATTACCATTTGAAGCGGAAGATTTCCATGATGAGTTAGAAAATATAGATTTAACGGGTAAAAAAGTGGCTGTTTTTGGATCAGGTGATACGGCGTATGAGCTGTTTTGTGAAGCGGTAACGATATTTGAAGAACGTCTTGTAAAATGTGGGGCAGAACTTGTACAAGAAGGATTGAAAATTGAATTAGCTCCAGAAGATAAAGAAGACGTTGAAAAATGCAGTGATTTTGCAATTGCTTTTGCCGAGAAGTTCTAGGAACGGGAGTGTCAACGTGGAAACAATGTTAAGTGCAACTGCTATTACAAAGTTAAGAGATGGAAAGCTTTTGTTAGCTACTACATATAATGGTTTATTCATTGAAAAAGATGGAGAATGGAAACAGGCTTTAACTGGTTTCCAAAAACGAATTCGAGATTTACATAGTGAAGGTAACGTAGTTTACGGAGTAGGAGACGAAGGAGTTTTTATTCGTAGTATGAATGGTGGAGAAACGTGGACGATCCAGCGCTTTCCAACGAAAGCAACGAGCTGGAATGTATGTAGTAATGAGAATGGAACAGTAATTGCTCATGGAGATAAAACACTGTATCATTCTAATAATTTTGGTTCCACATGGGAGACTATTCAGCCATTTCTTAATTACGGTAGTGAGGCACCATCTATTCGATCATTATTTTTATATAAACATTACTTATTTATCGGTACGAAAATACATACTAAATATGGTGGTGTTTGGCTTTTTGATTTAGAGACACGTAAATTAAAAAGGATTAAAATAGCGATGAATCAGATGATTTCTGCGTTGACTATACATAATTCCTATTTAGTAGCGGCAAGTGGATCGTGCAAGGGGATTAGCGGAAATATTTCTTTTTGCAGAATAAATGAGAGTATCGAAAGTGATAAAATAGGTTGGCATACATGTCAAAGTGAACAAAAAGCGAGTAGTTATTTAGATTTAAGTGTGGATCAACATGTGTTATATACAACGTCAACGCAAAATAAGGCGGGAATTAGCACTGTTTGCCGTGTGCTTCTTGAAGAAGGAATTGTTACAGTATGTGATTCGGTTAAAGGGCATGGTTGGCGCATTGTTAATGAAAAAGAAGGCTATGTTGTAGCTGGATCAGGTGAATTAAAAACGATGCAGTGGAAAAAAAAAGCTGTATAACTTTAAAAAAACTTTACTTTTATTATATTGGTATGATATAGTTACTTTAAACCATTTTACTTTTAATAATATAGAGATTTAAATGAGCTGTAACTTCCGAGGAGGATAGCAATGTTAAATCTCCTCTGGGGTTGCAGTTTTTTAATATATGATGTATTATTGTAAAGTGGTTGAAAATGAATATGTACATATAGGTACATTGTAGGAGGATTTTTTAAATGCAAAACGGTAAAGTAAAATGGTTTAACGCAGAAAAAGGTTTCGGTTTCATCGAGGTTGAAGGCGGAGAAGACGTATTCGTTCATTTCTCAGCTATCCAAGGCGACGGCTTCAAATCTTTAGAAGAAGGTCAAGAAGTTACTTTCGAAGTAGAACAAGGTAACCGTGGACCTCAAGCTACAAACGTAAACAAGAAGTAATTATGAAAAAAAGAAGGGCTTGCCCTTCTTTTTTTTTTGCGTTTTTATTGAATATCCTCCTATGTACATGTAATAATAAGACTGAATTTTTGATTTTTATGCGAAGTTTTTCATGCATAAAGTGCATTAATAAATAAATACTGAAAATAAAGTATGTGTGTGAAAAGGAATTTAGAAAGAGGTAAATAAATTGAAAAACGCTACACACTTCATTGTGTTTGATATTGAAAGGAATTTTAGGCCGTATAAATCAGAAGATCCGTCAGAAATAGTTGATATTGGAGCTGTAAAAATAGATGTGAGTACAATGAAGGTTATTGGAGAATTTTCAGAGTTAGTAAAACCAAGTGCCCCATTAACTCGTCATACAACAAAATTAACTGGAATTACAAAGAAAGATTTAATAGGTGTAGGGAATTTCCCTCAAATTATAGAGAAATTTATTCAGTTCATCGGAGAAGATTCAATATTTGTTTCATGGGGAAAAGAAGATTACCGTTTTCTATCTCAAGATTGTACATTATACGGTGTAGAATGCCCATGTATGGAAAAAGAGAGTAGATTTGATGTGCAAAAATTTGTTTTTCAGGCGTATGAAGAATTATTTGAGCATACACCAAGTTTACAATTAGCAGTGGATCAGCTCGGCTTAACGTGGGAAGGGAAGCAGCACCGGGCTTTAGCAGATGCTGAGAATACAGCAAATATCTTTCTGAAAGTATATGGCGAGAGAGATATTAACAAGCGATACAAGAGACATGGTGAGCTTGAACTTGTAAAGAACGGAAAACTAACAGAAAAAGCGAAAAAAAGGATGCGGAAATGGGTGTTTAAAGAACTGAGAAAAAATACAGAGCGTCCTTTTGTATGGAGTGCATTTGAAAGTAGTGACACGTGGGAAGGTATAACGGAAAGATATTATATAAGTGAATCAGCAGTAGAACTTCTGAAAAAACACTTTCCTACTGCGGTGAGAAAAGCGGAGCGGCAGCTTAGGTATTTGGCTGAGATGGAGAAAGTAGTAGAAGAAAGTTAGTAATAAAATTTATTTTATTCATATGTACAACTAGACTTCAGGATTAAGTTGCTGAAGTTTAGTTGGAAAATTCACGGCTTGTCCTGTATTGTTAATGGAATATTTTGTTGTTTTTAGTACGGATATACATAGAAAAGAGTGTAGTTTAATGGAAGCAATCTTTAACATTTTAACCGTTTTAGTTTTTTTGATAATATTTACCACACTATTTGCACTAATTACACTTCCTTTCATAGCAAAGAAGAAGAATTGGAAAAAGCTTAATATATCTTTAGCTCGTGGTGTATTAAAGATTAAAATCGAAGAGTAAGGTAAGAGTCTTATACAAGGGAGGTGTGATAGTGATAGACTTGGAAATCAAAGATGTCACCGTACAGATGGAATTAAATGGTGTCTTTTGGAATGAGGATGGAATTGCTGAAATGATGGTGACTACAAAAGCGGAGCATTCTCTTATTCTTCGTCTAGTAGTTGACTTAGAAAGTAAAACGATTCGTGCGATGAATGCCGAGATAGTGGGTGGGTTCTGTCCTCTATGTAAACAGAAAAGGAACGAATGTAGTGAACTTAATGACGTGCAAAATAAAATGGATATTTTAGAAGAAGCCTACGATTGGGTGAGAGAGCATCCGGAATATCGTTTTCAATTATCTTTTTACGAGTACAATAAATTTGAGGTAGTAAAGTGAAATTTTCATTTTAACAACATACATAATGACTAAAAGGAAAAACACCAAAAACTTATAGAAGGACTTGGTCAACTAGGGATATTGAAGTAGATGTCTCTCATGGAAATACGCTTGTACAACAAGGAAGGAATCTGCTTGATGCTACAAGAAATGTCATCTTGGAGCAAAAATATTTTTTAAAAATAAGCATATTTGTTATAAAGAAGAAAAACCGATTCTTAGTAGAATCGGTTTTTAGTATAAATGTCAACTATGTCCCAAATAAAAGAGCGCTTGTTAATAGAACTCAGTAAAAATAGGTATATGGAAGCATTTATTCGATCCCATTCGAATCATAAGAATACTGCTGTTTATTCTCAATCCGCTCAATTACGTCCTGTAATTCATCCGGCTTCAAAAACTCAATGGGAGAGAAGCCTTTCTCAAACGTAAGTGTATCAGCCTCAATCATTAATACATATCGGTCGTTTACCTTTGCAATATGTATTAGGTCTCCGAAATCAGCAAGCAAAGCCTTCACAGAGATATGATCTGCTTTTAGCTTTAATTCCACTTCAGGGGCGTGCTCGACGATTTGAGCGGTAGCTTCCATTACTTCTTCTGTTGAAAATTGTTCCATAATTTCGCGTTTCGGACTGGCAGCCCATACTTCCATCGCTTGGTCGAACTGTTCACGTTCTTCAGTACCTTCTTCAAATACATCTTCAATTTGGTCGTATACCATGTCCATTACTTGTGTTTTCATAATTTCAGGCATAGAGCGTTCGTATTCGACGAATTTTAAGAAGTCTTCAAAGTAGCGGGCGTGTGATGCTTGGTGTATTTTTAGTTCGCCAGGCTCCACCATACCTTCTTCAGGCATGTATGGGTACTGGATAGATTTCATATTCTTTGTTGTGATGGCCATTTCAACGTTACGAATAAGTGTTGATTCATCAGAAATGGAAGCAACCTTTGGTTCGAAGTCACATTTCATTACGAATACGAATGGATCATCAAAGTATTTGCGTAGTTTTGCTTGAGCGATTAAAAACACACCACCACGTACAGCGCTTGTGTCAAGGTATGTATAAACGAGAGGTTCGCTCATATCTTTGAAGTTTTCTTTTGTTTCTGCAAAGCGAATACGATTAAATAAGTTGTAATGAGGGTTTGAATCGAGTTCATGCCCTTCTTCTACAATAAAGCGACCGATCTTCGTTGGGGCTTGTTCTGTTTTTGCGTGACGTTCTACTTTTCGCTTTGAAATTTTTAATAATTCACCATTCAAAAATTCTTTTAAAGAGCTATCTTCATACTCTTCAGCGTCTAATGTTTGAAAATGTTTATAGCGCTTATCAACTGCTTCACCTTTTCCTTCTACTTGTACTACATAAAAAGAAAGAAAATTTATTTCAAAATCCATATTTATCACCTTGTTTCATTTCATTAACTCTTATCAGTATAAAGATGGAAAAAACTTTCGTCAATTTATATAAGGAAGGGGGAGCCCCTTCCTTATATATTTGTTATTTTCGAAATTAAAATCCGTCTTCTAATGCTGAAAATGGAATATTTAGCCTGTTTTCTACTGTACGTAAACGCTGATTTAAGCGGTTTAATCTACGCGTATGACGCTCAACTGTGTTTTCTAGTTGACGTACTCTTTGCTCAAGCTCATTTACTCGTCTTTCTAATTGACGGTTTCCAGTACCAGGGAAAGAGATTGGAAGTTGAAATTGTCGATTTTGATCATATGGATTAACTTGTTCTGTTTGATCTATATATTGTTGGTATTGTGCCTGTAAATCATACTGAGGTTGGTAACCATATTGGTTATATGGATCATAAGGATTGTAGGGATACATAAAAACATCCTCCATTTCTTTATAATAGGTTAAATTCATCATAATGTATGTGCAAAAGCGGAGTAGTGGCACGGCAAATACCTATATACCTGAAGTGAATGATTGTTTTTACCGCTAAAAGCTCAGTTTAAGTTGTTAATAATGATCACATATGAGAAAGCGGTATTGCGGTTTCTGAAGCATGCAGGTGAATAGAGAGGTGAAATGAAAGGGTGTTACATTTGTATTTCATCTGTTGAATGGTATATACTGGATGGAGATAGGTTGCATAAAAGTTACAATTTTATCAAACTCGAAAATTTATATAAATATGTATAGACATTTACAAAAGAAAAGAGTAATTTTAATAGAGTAAAAAACAACTTGTAACATTTTCTAAATATATTGTAAAATGATTGTAACAAAAGATACATAAAAATGAAATAATACATAAGAAATAATGTTGGGGAAAAGGAGAGAGTATATTGTTCCGAAAAATAAAGGGTATATTAGTAGGGGTGCTATGCGTAGCTGTAGTAAGTGGTTGTGGTACAAAAGTAAGTGATGTGGCATTAGTAAGTGATTTTGGTGGGAATGTTGTAGAGGCTAAGGCTGATGTACAGGATTCAATTAGCTTAGTGGATGGGCGTACTGGTACTGAAGTGAAAAAAATAGACTTATCGAGTTTAGGTTATTTTGAAGATGAGGCGAAATTCAAAAAATCGGTAACGAAGGTTGCAGGTGAAGTTGGGAAAAGCGTTGACAAAAAGATGGTTCCTTCACGTATAGCTCCTGATGGATCATGGCAAGAAGGAAAGCCTTCTTTTGAATTAATGGAAAAAGAATTAGTAGATAAATTATTAAACGTTGGTATGTGGGATTCTTCATATCAGTTACCTATCGTTGAGAAAAAGCCTACCGCAACATTAAGTGATGCGCAAGGAAGTGGCACGGTAATTGGTAGATATGAAACGAATTTAGGTGGATCAGCAGGTGGCCGTATTGAGAATATTCGTTTGTCGGCAGCGAGCATAAATGGAGTTGTATTAGCAAAAGGAGACAGTTTCTCTTTTAATGCATTAATCGGTGATACAACGCCAGATAAAGGATATCAATTAGGTAAAGAAATTGTAGATGGTAAATTAGTAGATGGTTATGGTGGTGGCGTTTGTCAAACATCATCAACGCTATACAATGCAGCAGATCAAGCTGGTTTGAAAATGGTAGAGAGAACTACACATTCTAAAACAGTAGGTTATGTCCCTCAGGGAAGAGATGCAACAATTGCTTATCCATATTTAGACTTAGTATTTGAAAATACGAATGATGCTCCTGTTAAGCTTTATATGGGCATTCAAGGCGGAAAGTTAGTTGCTGAAGTACATAAGATGAAATAAATATGTAGTTAAAGGATAAGAAAGTAAAATATTTATAGTTTCTATAATTGAAGCCATCTCTTCTGAATTTCAGAGGAGATGGCTTTTTGTCATTAATGGCCTTCTTAAAAAACTATGAATTCTGATTTTTCTTATTTACATAGTGTGTTTTTAGTTGTATCCTTCATAGTAACGGCGATGTTAGTTTGTTTTGAAATAAAGGATTAGGAGAGGAAGTTATTCATGGTACAAATTCATCCGAAAACACGTATTGGTCATGTCGAATTTAAAGTAAAAGATTTAGAGCGTCAAATTGCTTTTTATGAGAATGTAGTAGGGTTAGAGGTAAGTAAGGAAGAGGGGAATAAAGCATATTTAACAGGAAAAGGTGGTAAGAATACGTTACTTGTTCTTGAGCAGTTGGAAGATGCAGCGCTACAAGAACCGCGTACGACGGGTATATATCACGTTGCCTTTTTGGTTCCGACTCGTGAAGCTTTTGCTTCGGCACTATTTGGTGTTATTCGCAATAAAAAGGTAATAGATAGTCCGGCTGAGCAAGAAGGACGTTATACATATTCAAATGAAATTTTGCCAATTTCAAGATTTAATAGTGCAAGTGATCATACGTATAGTGAGGCGTTTTATTTACAAGATTTAGAGGGGAATGGTATCGAGATTTATGCAGATCGCCCTCGAGGTCAATGGGGAGAAGGGCCAGGGGGAAGTACGCCACTAGATTTAAAAGAACTGGCAACGCTCGTTAATTATGAGTTTGATGGATTACCTGCTGACACTGTCGTTGGGCACGTCCATTTACGAATAGCTGATGTAGAAAAGTCACATGAGTTTTATGTAGATACAGTAGGTTTTGAAGTACAACAGCGTGAAGATGATTGCTTATTTATTTCGGCAGGAGGGTATCATCACCATATTGGTGCAAATACGTGGAACGGGGTAAATAATCCACATCCACCAGCACATGCAACTGGACTAAAAGTGTATACGATAGTACTACCGCATAAAGAAGCGTTAGATGAAGTGAAAGAAAGATTAATAGAAAAACAACATGAAATAAATGAAACTACAAATGGATTTACTGTAGTAGATCCAAGTGGTATTACAGTGCAGTTTGAAATAGAAGCAGTATAAAAGGAAAAAGGAGCCAGAAAGTGTTTAATCACTTTCTGGCTTGTTTTTGATTATTTAGAGCTCAATCCAATATCTTCTCACAACATTCCCATCTTCTTCAGTGAAATCATCATCACGGAGACCGCCGTTATGTAAAATCGTTTTCTCTGAAGCAGTATTCACTTCGTCGCAAACGACAAGTGCTTTCGTGATGTTTAATTCTTTCGTTTTTTCTAATGATAACTCTAGTAACTTTGTAGCATAATCTTTTCTTCTTTCAGAAGGGCGAATACCATAACCGATATGGCCTCCAGCATTAAATAAATGCTCCGTCAAACTATGACGAATATTAACAGCTCCTGCAATTTTATTTTCATTTGTAACAAGCCAATAAGTAGAATCTGGTACCCAAGTTTCAGGAATATTTATTCCGTTATGTGCGTCGTGTAATTCTTGAATCATTGCCGTGAAATTAGAAGGATTTTTTGAAATAACCCATGGAATCATCGTTTCACCGCTATCTTTCCATTCGTTATAAAAATCTAAGTATTCTTCTTGTAAATCAGTAGTAGGTGTAAGTAAAGAGACGTTCATTGTTAGTAAGCTCCTTTTATTTATGTTTTATTTCACAAAAATTATGATATAAAATGAAAGCGTTTCCTGATTTTCTCAACCTCATTTCATGCAACTCATATACCATTTTTAACTGAAAATAAGTTAGACGTTGAACTTTAAAGTTTTTTTGTATGAGAAGTAGGTTGTTTTATTTATGTTAATATTTAAAATATTAACATAAATAAGTTGAGATATTAAGTATATTTTAATGAAATGCTTTTATATCGATAAACGGATGTTTGTGATAATTTTTGTTTTATCTATCTATAATGAATGAAAGGGGGAAATGCCCGTGAGCTTACATATTGATTTTATTATACGAATCGGTGTTGCCGGTTTATTAGGAGCAATAATTGGAATTGAAAGGGAAATTCGCTCAAAAGAAGCGGGATTAAAAACACATTTCCTAGTAGCCGTAGGGAGTGCTTTAATAATGGTCGTTTCGAAATATGCTTTTTCGGATATTGTGTTTGAAGAACATATGGCTCTTGATCCGAGCCGGATTGCAGCGCAAGTTGTTAGTGGAGTTGGATTTTTAGGTGCAGGTACAATCATTATTCAAAAGCAGGCAGTGAAAGGATTAACGACAGCGGCTGGTTTATGGGCTACAGCAGGAATAGGGCTAGCAATTGGAGCAGGTATGTATGTTGTAGGGATCGGAGCGATGATTCTCGTTTTGATTGGTTTAGAGATTGTAAGTCGTATTTTTAAGGTGCAATTTTTATTTCCGCAAAATATAACGGTGCAAATGTGTATAAATAAACACGAAGCGGTACAACAAATAGTAGAGACGCTACGAGTGAAAGGTATTCCAATACTTTCATATGAAGTTGAAGCCTTACAGCAAGATACAGAAATAGTTTATAAGGTAGGAATGCAGTTGAAAAATATATCGTCAGAAGAAAAGAATGCATTTATTCAGCATATGCAAACATTGCCGGAAATTACGTTTATAAAGTTAAAATCATAGTGTTGAAATAGAGGATAGATGTAGCAGGAATTTCGCTATTATCTATCCTTTTTTGACATAAATCACATGTGAAGTCAAGTGTTAATTTCGCTTTGAATGGATACATGTGTGAACGTTCCCTTCTTTTTTCTCAATACATAATAAATAGTCAGAATAGTAAAATAACGGAGCGGGACACTAAAAAATGTAAGGTAGGGGAGAGCATGAAAGGCTATTCAAAAAAAGTTTTAGTAGGGGTAAGTTTTGCTAGTTTAATGTTAGGGAGTTTTCAAGGAAGCATATTGGCGGAAGATACTAAGGGAGAGCAAGTTTCATATCGAAATGTGCTAAAAATGGAGCCGGTTGGTGTACAACTGCCCGTGGAAGAATTAGCTCATTCATCGAAAGTATTAGAAAGCAAGTCTTTTGAGAAAAGGCTACAATTTGCTGATTTATCGCAAAGACCGCCTGAAGTAAAAAAGGAAAGTAAGCAATTAGCTGTAGCAAAAACTTATACAATTGCTGAATTAAATCAATTAAGCAATCAACAATTAGTAGATTTACTTGTAACAATCGATTGGGAGCAAATTACGGGGCTATTTCAGTTTAATAAGGACAGTCTTGCATTCTATCAAAATGATAGTAGGATGCAGGCAATTATTGATAAATTGAAGCAGCAAGGACAGGCTTATACGCAAGACGATTCAAAAGGGATTGAGACATTAGTGGAAGTTTTGCGATCAGGGTTTTATTTAGGGTTTTATAATACAGAATTAAGTAAACTAAATGAACGTAGCTATCATGACAAGTGCTTACCTGCATTAAAAACGATTGCGAACAACCCAAATTTCAAACTCGGTACGTTAGAACAAAATAAAGTTGTATCATCATATGGGAAATTAATAGGAAATGCTTCGAGTGATGTGGAAACGATAACATCGGCTGCAAAGATTTTTAAGCAATATAATGATAATTTTTCTACATTGGTAGATAATCTTTCAGCTGGAAATGCGATTTACGATATTATGCAAGGTGTTGATTACGATATTCAATCGTATTTGTACGATACGAGAAAAGCACCGAAAGATACAGTATGGTACCAAAAAATAGATAGCTATATTAATGAATTAAGTAGATTCGCGTTAATGGGAACGATTACAGAGAAAAACGGATGGCTTATTAATAATGGAATTTATTATACAGGTAGACTCGGCACATTCCATAGTACAGGGACAAAAGGATTACAAGTTGTAACAGATGCGATGAAAATCTATCCTTATTTAGGTGAGCAATATTTCGTAGCAGCTGAGCAAATTACGACGAATTATGGCGGGAAAGATGCAAACGGTAACGTTGTAAATTTAGATCAAATACGAGAAGATGGGAAGAAAAAGTATTTGCCGAAAACGTATACGTTTGATGATGGTGCAATTGTTTTAAAAGCGGGAGATAAAGTGACTGAGGAGAAAGTTAAACGTTTATATTGGGCAGCAAAAGAAGTGAAGGCACAATTCCATCGTACGGTTGAAAGTGACCAACCGTTAGAAAAAGGAAATCCAGATGATGTATTAACGATGGTTATTTATAATAGCCCGGCTGAATATCAATTTAATCGTCAATTGTACGGGTATGAAACGAATAACGGCGGTCTTTATATAGAAGGAACAGGTACGTTCTTTACTTATGAACGTACGCCAGAAGAAAGTATTTATAGTTTAGAAGAATTGTTCCGACATGAATTCACGCATTATTTACAAGGTAGATATGAAGTGCCAGGACTTTGGGGACAAGGTAAGATGTATGAGAATGAGAGATTATCTTGGTTTGAAGAAGGGAATGCTGAGTTTTTTGCAGGTGCAACGAGAACGGACAACGTCGTTCCAAGAAAGAGTATTATAGGAGGACTATCTTCGAATCCAGCAGAACGTTATACCGCAGAGCGAACGTTAAATGCAAAGTATGGAACGTGGGATTTCTATAATTATTCCTTTGCTTTACAATCGTATATGTACAATAAGAGATACGATATGTTTGATAAAGTTCATGATCTTATTAGGAAAAATGATGTAACAGCATATGATGCATATCGCTCTGCTTTAAGTAAAGATGCGAATTTAAATAAAGAGTATCAAGACTATATGCAAATGTTAGTAGACAACCGTGAGAAATATAATGTTCCGTTAGTGTCAGATGATTATTTAGCAACTCATGCACCGAAACCAGTTTCAGATATTGCCGCAGAAATTACAGCGGAAGCAAAATTAAGTAATGTATCAGTAAAGAAAAATAAATCACAATTCTTTAATACATTTACACTGCAAGGAACGTATACAGGTACTGCTGCAAAAGGAGAAAATGAAGACTGGAAAACAATTACGCAAAACGTTAATGATACGTTAAAACGTTTAAGTGCAAAAAAATGGACAGGCTATAAAACTGTAACAGCATACTTTGTGAATTATCGTGTGAATGCATCAGGGCAATTTGAATATGATGTTGTGTTCCACGGTATTAATACAGAAGAAGGTGCAGTGAATAAAGCGCCGGTCGCGGTTATAAATGGTCCGTATAGCGGACATACGAATGAAGCGATCTCGTTTAAAAGCGATGGATCAAAAGATGAAGATGGGAAAATTATTTCTTATAAATGGGAGCTTGGTGATGGTACTGTAAGTAATGAACAAAATCCAACTCACGTTTATACAAAAGAAGGGACGTATACAGCGAAATTAACAGTAACAGACGATAAAGGGTTAACTAATACTGCTACAACAAGTGTAACGGTTCAAAAGAAAGAAGATAATAGTGTAGAAAAAGAGCCAAATAATTCATTCCAAACGGCAAATAAACTGCAGTTAAATCAAGTTTTACGTGCTAGTTTAGGAAACGGTGATACGAGTGATTACTTTGAAATAAATATAGAAACTGCGAAAAACCTTCAAATTAATGTAACGAAGGAAAATAATATCGGAGTAAACTGGGTTCTTTATTCAGAAGCAGATTTAAATAATTATGTTACGTATGCACAGCAACAAGGAAATAAATTAGTAGGTAGTTACTATACGTATCCAGGGAAGTACTATTTACATGTATACCAGTATGGTGGTGGAACAGGGAATTATACGGTAGAAGTGAAGTGAAAAAAAGGGTCGCCATGAATGGCGACCTTTTTTGTTATGCGTTATACCCGAATAATTTTAGATTTTCTCCTGAGTCTGAAATTATTTTTTCGAATCGCAATCCTGCTTTTTCTAACAGCGTGCCTGAAGCAACATTATCTATAGAAGTAATTGCTACAATTCGTTTCAGTCCGAGCTTTTGTACACCGTATTCGATTACTGCAGCAGCTGATTCATAGCCGTACCCTTTTGAACGGAATTTTTCTAAAAAAGCAAAGCCGATATCAACATCTTCTAATGAATCTCTTTTAATAAGGCCGCACATACCAAGTGGAGTGAGATCTTCTTTTCGTTCAACTAAGTAAAGACCAAAGCCCATTTTATTGTACATATCGACGGGTCCGTTTAAGATGTATTTTTTTGCATCTTCTAAGTTTTTAATGCCTTTATCACCAATAAATTGAATCCATGCAGGATCATTTACTAATTCAAGAATAAACGGAGCATCTTTTACATCGAGCCAGCGAAGAGTGAGTCTTTCAGTTTCAAGAACTATCAATCTATTGCACCACCTTTAAAAGTTATAACAATTAGTATGGATTGTGCGAAATAAAAGTGCAAGTTATTTTAATTGAGAGTTACTGTTCACATAAAGTTCGATTGTTTTGTATAAAAGGATATTTTATAATTAGGATTAATTGTAAAGAGTGAGATACTTATACAATGACTCCTAGGAAACTAGGAGTTTTTACTATATAACTATCATTATTACTAAATATGACACACTACACATTCTACTCAAGGAGGTACATAATGAAGAAATTATATAATGCATCGTTTACTTATTTGATTATCGGTTTATTGTCAGGAATATTTGCTAGGGAGTATGGGAAATATAAAGGGATTTTAGGCTCTACTTTATTAAATCTTTTGCATACGCATACGTTAGTACTTGGCTTTTTCTTCTTTTTAATTGCTTTAGGATTAGCGAAAGTATTCGCGTTTCATGAAGTGAAAGGATTTAATAACTGGTTTATTTTACATAATATCGCATTAACTTTAATGTTAGGATCGCTGGCAGCGAGAGGACTTCTTCAACTAAATGGAGCGGACTTTAAAGGGTTAACTTATATTGTAGGGTTCTCTCATTCTATGATGGCATTTACTTTAGTTTGGTTTATGATTTTATTGAAAAAATCGTCTAAAATATAGTTTTAAAAAAGAACTTGTAGGGAATACTGCAAGTTCTTTTTTGTATATAAAATTTCATAAATTCAACTATTCTAATTATTTTGTATAAAAATGGTATAATTAATGTAGAGTAAATAATATAAAAGGAGAGTATGTAATGGAAATAACAATTGAGCGTTTAGTAAATGAATTAAAGGATGTACTTCCTGAAGATCAAGTAGTGGTTAATAAGACAGTAAGAGAGTTACATAGTAAAGATGAATCTTACCATAATAGTAGTTTACCTGATGTAGTTGTTTTTCCGAAAACGATGGAAGAGGTTAGAGCAATAATGAAAATAGCGAGTGAGCATAAAAAACCTGTCATTCCATTTGGAGTAGGTTCTAGTTTAGAAGGTCATATAATTCCTTATGAAAAGGGGATTACAGTTGATTTTTCATTAATGAACAAAATACTTGAAATAAGAGAGAAAGATTTTCTTGTGAAAGTACAACCAGGAGTGACTCGTTCTCAGCTCAATAAAGAATTGAAAAAGTACGGTTTGTTTTTTAGTGTAGATCCAGGTGCAGATGCAACGTTAGGAGGCATGGCTGCTACGAATGCGAGCGGAACGACAGCGGTTAAGTATGGCGTAATGCGTGATCAAGTTCGTGATTTAGAAGTGGTGCTTGCTGATGGGCAAGTGATACATACTGGCAATTTAGCGGCGAAGTCATCATCAGGTTATCATTTAAATGGTATTTTCGTAGGATCAGAGGGTACGCTTGGATGCTTTACAGAGCTAACATTAAAAGTATACGGCATACCAGAACATGTTATGGCTGCGAGAGCATCGTTTCCAACTATAAATGATGCAGTAGAAGCTGTTATTAATATACTGCAAGCTGGCATTCCAATTGCGAGAATAGAACTTGTTGATGAATTATCTATGAAACAAGTAAATCATTATAATGAGACAAATTACAGAGAAGAACCAACACTGTTTTTAGAGTTTCACGGAAATGAAGCGGGATTAACGCAAGATATCGAGTTTACGAAGGAAATTGTTTTTGATCATAAATGTAAAGAAGTTGCTTTTGAAACTGAAACTGCGGCAAGAAATAAATTATGGGATGCAAGACATAACTTAGCTTATTCTTACGTTCATAGTTACCCTGGCAAAAAGCTAATGAGTACAGATGTATGTGTGCCAATTTCAGAGTTAGCTGGCGCGATTCAAAATGCGAAAGAGACGTTAGATAAGGTGGGCCTTGTTGGTGGTATTCTTGGCCATGTAGGAGACGGGAATTTTCACGTGCTCTTAATGATTGATCCAAATGATAAAGATGAAGTGAAAAAAGCGGATGAAATAAATGAAAGTATTGTACTGTATGCTCTTAAGCGTGGCGGAACTTGTACAGGAGAGCATGGCGTTGGAATAGGAAAGCAGAAGTATCAAGAAGAAGAACATGGTGCGGCATTATTGGTAATGGAGAAAATAAAGAAAGCTCTTGATCCGCAAAATATTTTAAATCCGAATAAAATTTTCAAGCTAACAGATAAGGAATGATGAAGTTTGGAGAAACGAATTATACACTTTGAAGGATTGGCGGTCTTATTAGCTACAATTTATATATATGCATTATGTGGATTTAGTTGGTTATTATTTATTGTATTACTTTTTGCACCTGATTTAGCAATGGTGGCGTACGCTATTAACAAACGTATCGGTGCACAAATATATAATCTATTTCACACATATATCATATCAATATTACTTGTTTTAATAGGGGTCTATTTAAAGATGGATACGATTTTAATGATTGGTTTAATATGGACAGCACATATTGGAATGGATCGAATGCTTGGGTATGGATTGAAGTATGAAACTGATTTTAAGGATACGCATATTCAGAGGTTATAAAAGTGATTTGAGAAGGGTGGTCAATTGAAACAATTTATTACTGTTGAGAAATATAATACACAATGGGAAAGTGAATTTTGTAAATTACAGACGTTGATTAATAACGTAATGGGAGAACTCATTTTTTCTATAGAGCACGTTGGGAGTACATCTGTTAAAGGCCTTGCTTCTAAACCGATATTAGATGTCGATGTTGTAATAGAAGATTATGATGTTTTTCCAAAAGTAATAAATAGACTTGAACAGGTAGGTTATTTTCATCAAGAAGAGTGGAGTTTTAAGGGGAGAGAGGCTTTTGGGAGAAAGGGTCAATATGTTCCGAGGGACGGGAAGAATACAATTTGGATGGAACATCATTTATATGTATGCGATAAGAATAGTGAAGAGTTAAGAAGACATGTAGCGTTTCGTGAGTATCTTCGTGGAAATCCAAACGTTGTTATTGAATATGGAAAGCTAAAGAAAGAATTAGCGGAAACGGCGGAAAATCGCTTAAATTATAGCTTAGGTAAAACGGAATTTATTGAATATGTATTAGAAAAAGCTATGAAGGATCGTTGAATAAGGGAGTTTGTATAAATAAAAAAATTGACTAAGGTGGCAGAAATCATATAATGCCACCTATTATTTTTGAAACAAAGGTTTTACTATATGCACTGACCTTATAAAACAATTATCATCTGTCCCTGCCCAATAATAAATCTCGTAAATATAATGGGAAATAAGAAGATAAGAAAAGAGGGAGCTTATGTACATACCAAAACATTTCACTATACAAGATGAAGAGACGAAGTACGAAATGATTGAACAAAATAGCTTTGCAACTTTATTTTCTCAGTATAACGGGGAACCATATGCAACGCATTTACCGTTGTTATTAAATAGGGAGACTCTAACTTTACATGGCCATTTCGCACGTCCGAATGAACAGTGGAAAGATAGTGGGAATCAACAAGTACTCGCTATATTCCAAGGGCCACATAGTTACATCTCGCCGTCATGGTATGAAACAAATAAAGCAGTACCAACATGGAACTATGTTGCGGTGCATGTATATGGAGAGTTGGAAATTGTTGAAGATGAACAGGAATTAATAGATTCTCTTCAAGATTTAGTACATAAATATGAAAATCCAAAGAGCACCTACTCACTGAATAATGTAGATCCGAATTATATGGAAGGATTAAGTAGGGGAATAGTTGGGTTTAGAATAAAGATAAATAAAATAGAAGGAAAAGCGAAGTTAAGTCAAAATCATTCTGTGGAGAGACGGAAATTAGTTGTAGAAGAACTTGAGAAAGTTGGTAGTGAAGGAAGTAGGGGGATTGCAGAATTGATGAAGGAAATAGAGTGATTTC
Source organism: Bacillus sp. P4_E1 (assembly GCF_056401715.1). NCBI lineage: Bacteria > Bacillati > Bacillota > Bacilli > Caryophanales > Bacillaceae > Bacillus > Bacillus sp. P4_E1. Next base: position 68,995 of record NZ_JBFUIV010000015.1, on the reverse strand, counting down.
ATATGAAACAAAGGGATATTTCTATTTTTGTAGAAATATCTTTTACTTGAAAGAAAAACTGCCTCCGTAGCTCTAGAAGGGAAGAGCGCCGGAAAACAGTGTAGAACCGGGTCGCAAGGCGAAGGTTTCAGAAGCACCGAAAAGCAAATAAGCTGAGACAGGTGAAACTCCTGTCGGTGAAATTCCGTAGGGAAGCGTGTTCCCCTTAGCCTATGCTTACGAAAGGAGTGCGGGTTCGAATCCCGTCGGAGGCATATAGAAAACCGTATATTAAGAAATAGTTTGTCTTTGTTATACTCATTTAATGGTAAAATTAAAGTTAGGATATTTTATAGTGGGAAACAAAATGAAAGTGTTTTTAGTAGCCATCTTTTCAGCGATTATCATAATGATGACTGTTTTTGTTATAACAAAGGCTTGTTTTACGGGGTATAAGAGGAATGATATATCATTTCGGAAATTTATTCTTTTATCAAGTGTTTCAATTGTGATAGGCCGTTTATTGTCATTTGTACTACCATTTGGCTATGAAAAAATATTCGATTACATTAACTAAATAAACGTATTTAAAAAGACCTTCTTAATTGAAGGCCTTTCATTTTTTAAAGTGCTTTTTCAGCTGTTGTTGTGTTGTAGTCTTTGCTTACGTCAACGGATTGAACAAAGTCAGGTTTTTGTGGAGCAGGGAAATGCTCATGTCCAGCTTGATTTGTCAGATTTGCATTTAACCCAAAAGCAGCGATTCCAGCAAAAGCAATACCTAAAGCGATTTTACCAATTGTTTTCCTCATTTTCATAACCTTCTTTCATTCTTTTTGTTTGCTTCAATACTCTTGAGGAAATACTCACTAGCCTTTTCAAACTGTAGCTTCTTGTGATATGTAGTTGCTATTTTCTCACAATACTCTGAAGTGTAACTGAATAAAGATTCTTCATTAAAATAGTGAATTCCTGCTTGTACAATTTTATCTAACTGTTCTAATTCAAATTCATTAATATTAGCTTCTAAAATAGAAAAATGATGTTTATACTCCTCGTTGTCCAGTTGTAAAACAATCTCTTTTCCGGTCTGGATATACTTATTTGCTAATTCTATATTGCCTAATTTTCCATTTTCTTGTGCAAGTAAAAATAATGCTTTGTAGTGCTTTGGCATTTTTTCTATCACTTCTGATAATTGGCGAATGGCTTGTTCTGATAAATCTTGATTTGCGTACAGTGTACCTAGATTATTTCGTACATGAAGAAGTAAAGGTTCTTCGTTTAATTTTTGTAAGATATCAATTGCTTTATAGTATAATTCTTCAGCTTTTTCATAGTGTCCAACTGCTACATAGGCTCCACCAAGCACACTTAAACATGATGTTACGTTTCGTTCGCAATCGTTTATTGTTTGGAAAATGTCTAATGCTTTAGTTGCATTTACTATAGCTTGGCTTGGTTGTTGCATTTGAAAATGATAAACTGCATATCGATAATAAAAATCAGCTTGCTCCACATTAGTAAGACTAGTTAATGATGATTTTGCTTTCTCAAAATAATCATCAGCTTTATCGAATTTGTTTAATGCAGTGTAGTAAATTGCATTGTAATAGTGATATAAGTAGGATAGTTGTAAATCAGATGGTATAGCATAAGCGTTAATTGATTCAAAACTATCTTTTGTAATTGATAGCCCTTCAGTGAATACTGCATAGCGGAATTTTAATAAATCAAAAAATAATTGGTAGGATGCATTTTCTGTATTTCCTTGTAAAAGCATTTCTTTTTGTTCTTTTGCTGCTGCATGATAGCAGTCGTGGGATACTACGACATTTTGAGTTAAAATTGCGTGATACCACGCTTCTAGATGTTTGGTTGCGTATGTACTACCGGTTAATAAAGTGTTCATAAGGTCCCCCCTCATAATATTCTATTGAGTTGTATCTATAATGGTAACACGAATTATCGGAAGATTATGTAAAAATAACTTGATAAATAAAATTCTTGTAAATAAGAAAATTAGATCGTTTTTAGTTGTATATTTGTATATTTTATTCAATATTTGTTATTTTTTAGATGGTAAATGCTATGGGGGGTTCAAAATATGAATATTTTATTTCAAACCAAGAAAAAGTTGAGAAAGCAAATAAAAATAATAAATTTTAAAAATCCCCTTCATAATTGAAGGGGGGATTTTTAAATGTGCTCACCATGATTTTCTAATTTAGGAGCAGGGAGATCAGCATGACCTTCTTGCTTAGGGGCAGGGAAATCAGCATGACCTTCTTGCTTAGGGGCAGGGAAATCAGCATGACCTTCTTGCTTAGGAGCAGGGAAATCAGCATGACCTTCTTGCTTAGGAGCAGGGAGATCAGCATGACTGTCTTGCTTAGGAGCAGGGAAATCAGCATGACCTTCTTGCTTAGGAGCAGGGAAATCAGCATGGCTATCCTGTTTAGAAACTGGAGGTCTTCCATGATCATAAGTGGGAGCCAAAGTATCACCTTTATTGAAAGCAGGAGCCCCTCCGTAGTCACCATGATTTTCTAATTTAGGCGCTGGAACATCGCCATGTTCAGCTTTTACAACTCCGCCATCCCCGATGCTTACACCAAAAATACCAAAACCAAGTACTGATAATCCTACAACAACTGTACCAATTTTTCTTTTCAAATCTTATCTCTCCTTATAGTTATTTATTTGTGTTATTCGTTTGTGAAATTAGACAGAATAACACAAATCGTAATAGGGGAATTCCCCCCCCTAATTTACGATACTACATAATTCTGTGTAATATTTTGTAAAACCTTCTTGTATTTTGAAAATCAAGAAAAATAAATTCGACAAAAACACCACTCTCTCAAGTGGTGTAAGGAAATAAGTGTATGAATAATAAATTTAAAGGTTAAAGATAAACAATCACGTCCCACAAAAAGTACGATAAGGACGATTCGACGGCGCTGGAGGCGTGCAGTAATCCGCTTGTTCTTGAGAATATTCATAAGGATTTGCTAAAGCTTGAAGAAGTTTCTCCATTACGCTATAGTCTCCATTTTTAACAGCTGCTTCTAGTGCTTCTTCTACTCTGTGGTTGCGAGGGATGATTACTGGGTTGTTATTTTTCATTAATTTGTATGCATCATCTTTCGATTCTTTTTGTCTTTCTAACCGAGATTGCCATAGCTCGTACCATTCTTTAAATTCAGGACTTTCAAATAAAGGTGCATTTTCTAATATATTGTCAGTTAATGCACGGAATGTATTTGTATAATCTGCTTTATATTTTTCCATTGCTTTTAAAAGTTTCTCAATAAGTGATTGATCTTGCTCTTCATTGCTAAATAGTCCTAATTTCTTCTTTATTCCGAGGAACCAATTGTTTTCGTACTGCACGCTAAACTTTGAAATTTCATCTTGTGCAATTTTTAGTGCTTCTTCTTCATCTTCATGTAGTATCGGTATTAAAGATTCAGCTAAACGTGCGAGATCCCATGCAGCTATATATGGTTGATTTCCGTATGCATAACGGCCTTGTGTGTCAATAGAGCTAAATACTGTTCCTTGATTATAAATATCCATAAAGGCACATGGACCGTAATCAATCGTTTCACCGCTAATCGTTATATTGTCAGTGTTCATTACGCCGTGAATGAAGCCAACGAGTTGCCATTTTGCGATAAGGCTTGCTTGTCTCTTAATGACTTCTTGTAGTAGTGCGACATATGGATTTTCAGTAGATTCAACCTCTGGATAATGTCTTTTTATCGTATAATCAGCTAAAGCTTTGAGATCTTCGATTGAGCCTCGAGCTGCGGCGTATTGGAATGTTCCAACGCGTATATGACTGCTTGCAACTCTAGTTAAAATAGCTCCAGGTAACTTCGTTTCGCGATAGATTGGTTCGCCAGTTGAGACTACTGCTAAACTGCGAGTAGTTGGAATATCAAGCGCGTACATCGCTTCACTAATAATATACTCACGTAGCATTGGACCGAGTGCAGCACGACCATCACCGCGGCGTGAATATGGAGTTGGACCGGAACCTTTCAATTGAATATCAAACCGTTCGCCTGAAGGAGTAATTTGTTCTCCAATTAAAAGGGCACGACCATCTCCTAACATGTTGAAATGACCAAATTGGTGCCCAGCATACGCTTGAGCTAGTGGATGAGCTCCTTCTGGAATAGTATTACCAGCTAAAATGGCGATTTCAGCGTCCTTTTTTAGTTCCTCAGGATTAAAGCCAAGAGATATTGCTAAAGAATTATTTAGTTTAATTAACTCCGGTGAGTGTACAGGAGTTGGGGGGATTTCTGTATAAAATGATTGTGGTAAAGTCGTATAACTATTATCTAAATTCCAACCTGCTTCATTATTTTTAGTCATTTTATCTCCTCCTTGTTTATTTTTTTATTATGTATTTGTACGTATGTATTCTTTGTAAAATTAGCTAAAAGTATAATATGATATTTCCCCTTGAAATCTATTGTAAGGACTTCATTGCACTATGTCTATTTAACAGCAAATAATAAAACTCCATTTTAAAAAAATGGAGTTTTATTATTATTTGATTTTTACAATTATCTTTCCTTTTGCTCTTCCAGACTCTGAATATTCCATTGCTTTTTGAGTATCTTTAAAAGGGAAAATGCGATCGATTATAGGTTTGATTTGTCCAGATTCAATATACTTTGCAATTATACGTAATTGATCTCCGCTTGGTTTCATAAACAAAAACGAATATTGAGCATTATGCTTTTTTTCAAGTGCAGTAAGTTTTTTGCTTGCTAATGAAAATAAGAGTGTTTTGAAAAATCCTGAACCAAATTCTTTACCGAAGCGAGCATTCGGCATTCCTGAAACGGAAACAATGTTCCCTTCGCTTTTTATAATATCGAATGATTTTTCAAGTGTTGTACCGCCAAGTGTATCAAATACCGCATCATAATTTTTCAGTATATCTTCAAACTTTTCTTTTTTGTAATTAATAATTTCATCTGCGCCAAGAGACTTTACTAAATTTTCACCAGCTTCACTAGCGGTTGTTGCAACAGTGGCACCCATTATTTTTGCTAACTGAATTGCGAAAGTACCAACACCGCCGGATCCAGCGTGAATCAAAATCTTTTGTCCTTTTTGTAATTGCATGATGTCATGTAATGCTTGATATGATGTTAAGCCAACGAGAGGAATCGACGCCGCTTCCTCAAAAGTTAAATTTTTCGGTTTTAAGGCTATATCATCTTCATGAATGGCTATATATTCCGCAAAAGTACCGATCTTATCTTTTCTTGGACGTGCATATATTTCATCACCAACTTTAAATTGAGTCACCTTTGTTCCGACTTTTACAATGACACCAGAAAAGTCATTACCAAGAATAAGGGGCATTTTATATTTAAGTAACAACTTCACTTTTCCATCGCGTATTTTAAAATCAATTGGGTTAATGCTAGCTGCATGAATTTCTGCGAGCACCTCATACTCATTTATTTCAGGGGTGGGCATCTCAGTCATACGCATTGGAACTTTCCCGTACTTATCAATCACCATTGCTCTCATTTCTTATACCTCCAAAGTTCAATAAAAGTTTTGCAGTAGCTTCTCAATATCTAATACAAGGTTTTTTAATAATCCTAATTTTGTACGTATGTCAATATAATAAAAGTTCTTTGTACCTTCTTTACGCATTAAAATAATAACAGCTTCTCGTAAAATCTTAAGGTGATGTGATACTGCTGGTCGAGAAAGGTGTGTTTGTTTAGTGATTTCGCCAACACGTAATCCAGTTTGACATTCTGTTTTCATTAGAACTAACAAAATAGCTTGACGTGTTTCGTCACCAATTGCCACTAATACTTTTTGACAATTAATAAAATCTTCTTTAATAACATTTAATTGTTCTTGTTTATTCATTTCAATCACTATACCTCCAATAATTAGTCGAAAGGTTTAAGATGATGAACCATTACATCGATACGGTAATGCTACATGAATGTTGTATGAGCTGCAATATTGAGAAAGAAAATCGAGACGAAGCCATTTTTACGTATTGAAAATTATGGAGTAGTTATTATAGGGAATAGAAAATAATGGAGTTGAAAGGTAGAAAATGATTTAACAATGCGTTGTCTGCCGAGGATAAAGGGTAGCCATTTAACAATAAAATAAGCGGTCGTAACCTTGTATAATTTACAAGGTTACGACCGCTTATAATGTTTTTATTATTTTTGATGTCTATATCAGAGAATAGTTCAAAGTAAAGTAGGGCCTTCTTTTTTATCCTTTCATACACACACAAATTAAGTGACTTGTAGATGTATGAAAGGATAAAAGTAATTTGGGGCGTAATCTATCTATATGATAATTCAAAATGAAATATAAGTCTATATTTTTGTTGGTTTTTTGATTATATTTATGTCACTGAGCTCAGAAGAATATATGTGGAGGGAAAATGTATGGAATCGAAACATGTACCAGTTTTAATTGTTGGAGGGGGATTATCAGGATTATCGTCTGCATTATTTCTTACGAAACATAACATTGATTATGTACTTATTGAAAGGCATCCGTCTACTGCGATTCATCCGAAAGCGGGTGGAATTACATTTCGCACAATGGAATTATTCCGAGAACTGGGTCTAGAAAAAGGAATTAGATTAGCTGGTAAAGCATTAGAGAATTGTCACGGGAGAATTGCAGTTCAAACAATAGCTGAGGTAAAGCATGAAGAGTTGGAACAAATAAGGGCGGCGCAGTATGAAAATAACGAAAATTCATTTCGTAAAGTGGAAGAGATTAGCCCATCAAAACAAACTGCTTGTTATCAAATTACTTTAGAAGAGATGATGTTACAATGCGCGAAAAAATTAGGCGGAGAGCTATCTTTTTATCATGAACTGGTTTCTTATGAACAAAATGAGAACGGAGTAATAGCAACTATTCGAAATCGTGACACGAAAGAAGAGAGCATGATTCATTGTGATTATGTAATTGCAGCAGATGGAGCGAAAAGTAAAATACGTGAACAGCTAGGTATTCTAACTGAGGGCCGTGGTACAATCGGTGGTTATTATATGAACATATATTTTGAAGCGGATTTGAGTGAATTTATTAAAGGAGACGCATTCGGTTTTACTATGATACTTCATCCAGAAGTAATTGGTGCGCTTATTCCAGTCGATAACGAAAGTAAATGGATTTATCATGTAGCTTATGATCCAGTAAAAGGGGAGCGACCAGAGGATTTCTCTATAGAACGCTGTAAACAAATTATTCAAACTGCAATTGGAAGTACGGATATTAAGCCAGAAATAGTAAGTGTTTTGCCGTGGGAAGCGAGTGAAAGTACAGCGGTAAAATTTCAGGACAATCGCATCTTTTTAGTTGGTGACTCGGCGCATATTATGCCGCCAACAGGAGGATTCGGTTCAAATACAGGAATACAAGATGCACATAATTTAGCTTGGAAATTAGCGGCTGTTATAAAAGGGAAAGCAAATCCAAAATTGTTAGAAACGTATCATGACGAGAGATATCCTGTTGCAAAATTAACGACGGACCATGCGAGTAGTATATTATTTCGTGCAGCGAATAGAGAGGAAGGTAATTTGAATACTATGGATAGTTTAGCTGTCACTGCTGGCTATCAGTATTGCTCAGAAGCAATTATAGACGAATGTAACACACCGCATAGAATGGATATAGTTTATTTGAACGGACGCCCTGGAACGCGTGCGCCACATTTTTGGGGAACTTATGAAGGAAATGAAGTTTCTATACTTGATCTATTTGGTAGCAACTTTGTGTTACTTACTGGAGCAGATCCTAGTGCTTGGAATGAAGCTGCAAATGTTGTTTCATCTGGATTAGGAGTAAAGATAAAAGTGTATCAGGTAGGTTTAACTGGTGATTTTATCGATCAAGGTAACTTTTTTAGAAAACTATACGGGATAGAAAATGGAGGAGCGGTAGTAATAAGACCAGATGGATTTATTGGATGGCGTACGGAAAATGAGGTAGTAAAGCCGGGTATATTACTTGAAGAGATAATGAATCGTTTATTATGTAATTAAATATAAAACCACCGCTTGTATTTCAAAAGCGGTGGTTTTATTGCTTGCAACTTACAAAAATAAAATATTGTAAATTGTAAGCGGATGTGCTAATCTTATAACCTACTTGAAAGATGAATTTTTTTGATTGCAACTTACAAATAATAAAAAATGTAAGTTGTTGAAATAACAGAAGATAATTTTATTATATAAACAAAATGGATGGTGAAAGAAATGACTGAAAAGGCATTGACGAAAAATGTTGTTTTGGATGCAGCGGAAAAGGAATTGATTAAATATGGATGGAGTAGGACGACACTCGTTAGTATTGCGAAATCACTTGATGTTAGTCATGCAGCTTTATACTCTTATTTTCGTAGTAAGGCAGCACTTCGAGACGCTATTTTGGAAAGATGGTTATTAAAGTATTCGGATCAACTTGAGAAAATTAGTGGGAAAGACGGAGAAACAGCAGTGATTTTACAAGAGTGGTTCTTATGTTTGTTCCAACTTAAACAGAAAGAGTTACTGGAAAATGAAGAGCTATTTACATTGAATAGTTCGTTAGTTCAGCAAAAGAATGCTGTTATCCAAAAACACGAAGAAAGATTAGTTAGGCAACTGGAGAAGGTTATAAATCAAGGGATAGAGCGTAACGAGATTGAAAAACAAGACAGTTTATTTTTAGCGCATATGATTTTTGGACTCCTATCACCGTTCTACCACCCTGCTTTTTCTGAGCGATGGAAAGAAGAGAAGATAAACGAAGAATTTCAAAAGTCATGGGAAATTGTTGCGCGTGGTATTTTTCAAAAGTAAAGAACTTCGTATCATATAAGGCTTTCAATCAGGAAACGTAATGAGAAGGGGAGATTATATGAGTCATTATAAAGAAGAACAACAACGTGTAAATGTAGTCATTGAAAAAGTAGACGAGGAACTGAATGAGCTGGACAGCCGAGTTGGTTCGGTGAAGTCTGAAATTGTAAATATAAGAAAAAACTTTTGGGAAGATGTAAAAGTAAATATAGATAATATTAAAGAAGCGGTTGAAACGGCGGCTAGTATCAGGCAAGAGGCCGAGATTCTTTCGGAAAGGGAGCATACCCATCGACATGCGAAAAATGAATATAATCTTTTAACGAAAATAAAAGATACACCGTACTTTGGAAGAATTGATTTTAAAGAAGAACAAGAGGCGGATACTGATGAAATCTATATTGGTATCGGCTCTTTTTATGATAAAGAGACAGATGAATTTTTAGTATATGATTGGCGCGCACCTATTTCTAGTCTTTATTACGATTATTCTTTAGGAAGTGCAAAGTATATAGCTCCAATGGGGACAATATCAGGGGATTTACTTTTGAAACGTCAATATATTATTCGAAATGGTAACATTCAAAGTATGTTCGATACAGGTGTAACGATAGGAGATGAACTCCTTCAAGAAGCGCTAGGAAGAAATGCAAGTGAACAAATGAAAAGTATTGTAGCAACAATTCAAAAAGAACAGAACAAAATTATTCGAAACGATAAAAGTGATGTATTACTTGTGCAAGGGACGGCTGGAAGCGGGAAAACTTCAGCAGCTCTGCAACGGGTTGCGTATTTATTATATCGTTACCGTGGGACAGTAAACGCGGATCAAATTTTGCTATTTTCTCCGAATGATTTGTTCAATAGCTATATTGCTAACGTCTTACCAGAGCTTGGTGAGGAGAATATGCAACAAACAACTATCCAAGCATACATGGAACATATGATTGGAAAAAGTTTTACTGTAGAAGATCCTTTTTCGCAGTTAGAATACATGTTAACGAAAGAACAGGAAAACGTGTATGAAACAAGGAGAAAAGGGATTCAATATAAATCATCAATTGAATTTATGGGGCTGATTGAAAAGTATGCGAGAAACCTTGGTGAAAAAGGGATGCAATTTCATGATGTAACATTTAAAGGGGAAATAATCATACATGCAAATGCAATATATGACTATTTTTATTCCCTAAACACAGCCATTTCAATACCGAATCGAATGCAACTTGTAACGGAATGGATTAGTAAAAAATTAAATAGCTTTGAAAAGAAAGAAGCGAAAAAAGAATGGGTAGAGCGGGAAATTCAATATTTAAATAAAGAAGATTATAATCGTTTGTATGAAAAGTTAGAGAAGGATAATCAATTTGATTATTACGAGAAAGAGCATGAAGTGTTAACGAAATATGTAGTGAGAAAGCATTTCCGTTCGGTGCGAAGAAAGGTGAAATCTTTAGCTTTTGTAAATCATTCTGCAATATTTCAGCAGTTCTTTGAAACGATCCAGAAAGATGTTTTCGCACCGGATGGTTGGGAAGAAATATGTAAGCAAACAGTAAAGTGTTTAGAGGAAAAGCGATTAGCATATGAAGATGTAGCTCCTTATTTATTTTTAAAAGAATTAATAGAAGGTTTTAAAACGAACCATATTGTGAAATTTGTATTTGTTGATGAAGTACAAGATTATACACCATTTCAATTAGCGTTTATGAAACGACTGTTTCCGAAGGCAAAGTGGACGTTGCTGGGTGATGTAAATCAAAACATTTTCGCTCATTAGTAATAGAGGAACAAATATAATTTCAACGTTGTTTGCAAATAGCAAAGTAGAAACCATTCAGTTAAATCGTAGTTATCGCTCAGCAAAACCTATTATTGAACTTACAAAACATATCATTCCGAACGGGAAAGAAATTGAAGCTTTTAATCGGGATGGTAAGAAGCCGTTATGTATAAAAATGAATGATGAACAAGAGCGTGTGGAAAGTATCATTGATAAAGCAAGAGATTTGCAAGAGAAAGGTCATAAATCAATTGCGATCATTTGTAAAACAAATGAAGAATGTATGAAGGCTATGGAGTTAATAGGGGATAAATTAGACTACCATCTTGTGCAGAAAGAAAATACGACTTATGAGAAGGGCGTTGTTATTATTCCTGCTTATTTAGCAAAAGGGATAGAGTTCGACGCTGTTATTATATTTGATGCTTCAAGTGATATTTACAGTAAAGAATCTGAACGGAATTTATTTTATGTAGCATGTACACGAGCGATGCATGAACTATATGTATATTATGCAGGAGAGATTACGACAATGCTTTCGAAAGTACCGAAAGCATTATTTCAAAACGAAACGAGTAAAGGGAGAGATGCTTAATGGCTAATCAATTAAATGCTTTTCAAAACTGTAGTAAGGAAGTTTCAATGTTATTACCAATTCCTAAGTATGTAAAATTAGTGCATGAGCATGAAGAACTACGTGACGGTGTAAATGTTGAAATTCAGCGTTATCAAGCAGAAGAACCACTGAATTATGGTGGCTCTCATATAACAACTATTACTTCTCAAAAGAGTAAGCATCTTTTAAGTTACACGAATATGATGCCAGTATACGCTAATAAACTACCTCATAAAGATGAGGCAGAGAAAATAGCGATGGATGTAATGGAAAAGGTTGATCGACAATATGCAAAGGGCCTAACTTTGCTTCGTATAGAAAAACAAACGAGACATTATGTTGACGGGGGACAAACTGTGGAGTTTCCTGTTCTATGGATAAAGATGATGCATAATAACGGAAGTTTTAACTGGGTGACAATTGGTGGTGACGGACAAATCATTGAATTTGAGCGAGAAGTACGCTGGGATTATATGATGAGTCGTCGCCAAACAGAAATGTGGTATTACGATGATTGGGTATTGGCGCGCACCGGGGAAGGACCACAATTATTGCCGCCAGCTGCGTTGGCTTAATATGTGTACAATGGTAGGCGTCTATGATAATATATCGCTAGTTATGCCTTATCTGTATAATAAAATGAACATAAAGGGCTGAGCGTTATGAGAAGAAAAGGTTATTTTATAGACAATGAGAGTACGCGGTTATACAACAATGACATCGTATTCTCAAATAAAATATATTCTAATAATCCTACGTTGGCAGAACTGAAACAAATGATTTATAACGGTGGAATAGAAGAAGTGTTTATATCCGATTATTTTGACGATCGAAAAAGTAATTTAGAGCGTGAATCAATAGATGATGTGAGAGCCGAATGGGATACAAAATATCACAATAATATTTGTCTTACTGATGAACCAGTATCTTTAGAAGATTTTCCAGATGAATATCTCTTCTTTGTTGAAATGTGGGAAAATGAAAGAGGAAAAGTAATTTTAGTGTTATTTATGCATCATTAGAATGTTCGGGAAGCCTTTATATTGGCTTCCCGATATTTTTTATGTTGAAAAAATATTATGCAAGATGTTGGTAATATACTACGTATTTTTCTAATCCTTCAATCTCTTTCTCAGGAGGTTCAATTCCACCTTTTCGGCCGTAGCAAACATTTCTCAAGTATTCGCCGAAAATCATAGAGCGACTTTTCTCATTTTCCATCCAATTATATCTATTAATTATAAAATCACCATCAAAACTTGTATCAAATGTATATGGAATACAAGTTATATGTTTTGGTAAATGTTTTTTTAATACTCTATATTGCCGGCCTGCTCCTAAGCTTTTACATACAAATAGTAAACTATTAATTGTTGTAAAATCAAAGATCTTCTTAGCTTCAATTACATTTGCGATAGAATGGAGAGAGTTTTTCTCGAAAATGATAGCATCTTCCGGTACACCGTGTTCAATTAACTTGTTAACAATTACTTCTGATTCTGATAAATCTCCATAATTCCAGTTTGGATGTTTCATTCCATGTAAACTAGTACCACCTGTGACGATAATTTGTGCACCTAAACCTTGTTGATAAGCATGTAAAGGAGCTTGCCAATTACCAGGATGGGAACCACCGAAAACGAAAATTGCATCACACTGTTGTGGTGTTGATTCTTTTAGGAAAGCGATTTCGGTTATTTCTTCAATTTGTTTTTTCGTAAGATGTGGGACTTCAGGGTATTTAGGGATTACCATATGAAAACCTCCTATATAGTGAAATGTTAAATTCATTATATAGCGATGTTGTTTAGTGGAAAAAGGGAAGTTTTTCATTTGACAGTTCCCCTTTTATGATAACTCTCCTATAAACAAAAGTTCTCCTTCATCATAAAATCCATCTTCATCCTTGATTATCTCTTGGAAATGCAATGTTTGGACACTGTTAGAAATTGATATTTTCCATTCATGCCCGAAGTCGGAAGCATTGGAGAGGGGAATCCATTTTTGAAATTCGTTATCTCTATTGAAAAAATTTTGAAAGTAGTCATCGTTTTTAAATATGATGATTTGTGAGTTCCATAAGCTTGCTATTTTGATCATAACAACGACTCGATATGTATTTGTATCGTTCGGTTTCATTGTCATTAATTGATTCGCTTGATTTAACAGGGTTTGAATGCACAATCGCTTTACTTTCCTAGGTGTTGTACTAGAATCGATAAAAGCTTGAGAGCCTGGTAAAGGCATATGCCAGTATTCATCGTTATAGAAAGTAGACGGAAATGCTTTAGTAGAGTCTTCAATTCTTTTTATAAGAGTTTTTGTTTTTCGTTTCATTCCGCGTATTTTTTTTCACGCATTGTTGATCATCTCCATAAATTTTTGCAAGGCAGCTGAGTGGAAAATATCTTTTCGAATAATAAAAGTAGTAGGAACCTTTCTAAAGTGATTTGGTAATGTATTTAAAGATAAACCATGTTCGTAATCTGGAATAATAGATTTCAGCATAATAGCCGTACCCATACCTGATTTTACACATGCAAGTATTGCTTCAATTGTTCCGAACTCTAGTATTCTTTTAGGTGAAATCCCTTCTTCTTGAAGCCAGTTTTCTAATAGTTTTCTGTAATAACAACCTTGACTAAAAGCGAGTAAATTCAGTTCTTCTATTGTTTTAAAGGAAGATAGAGGAGTCTTGCTAATGAGAACGAGTTCTTCTTCTCGAAATGAAAGTGTATGAAGTTCAGTATGCTGAATATTTCCAGCGATAAGAGCCCCGTCTAGTTTTCGCTCTAAAACGAGCTGAGTTAATTGGTCTGTCGTATTTGTTTCTAGAATCAATTCAACTTCTGGATACTTTTCATAATAGGTCGTTAATATAGGCGGGAGACGAACGGCTGTTGTCGATTCTGTACACCCGATTTTTAACGTGCCTTTTGGCTCGGTTCCGTTACTTTGGACAGCTTGAATGGATTGATCGATTAGATGGATGATTTGTTTTGCATATGTTAATAAAATTTCTCCGTTAGAAGTTAAAGTAACGCCTTTTCCATTTCGATAAAATAAAGGCATACCTAACTCAATTTCTAGTTGTTTTATACGCATCGTTACAGCTGATTGTACATAGTTTAAGTTTTTAGCAGCATGAGATATATTTCCTACTGTCGCAACTTCGTAAAAAACCGTTAAATCTTTTATGTCCATTTATTATCACCCCGAAAAAGGTATCAATTTTTTTGATGGATTCTATTATTAACACTTATTTTACATGATATCAGAACCTTCATACAATGAAAGGGATATGGGGGAGATAACGTTGATAAGTGAAGAAAAAATTGAAAAGTACAGTAGTTCTAATAAATGGATCATGTTAACTTTGGCAACGGTAGCACAGGCAAGTGCAACACTTATAACATATGGAGTAGGGGTACTCGCTTTATTTTGGAAACAGAAATATGTACTTTCGAATATGCAGGTTGGGTTGTTAATAAGTGCTGTAAATATTGGTCCGCTGTTTTGTATGCTTTTTGCCGGAAGGTTACTTGATCGATATAATGAAAGAATATTAATTGGAGCGAGCACTGTATTACTTGGCGGGGCGCTTTTACTTGCTCATATGGCAAGGGGATTTATTGGGTTATTATTTGTTCTTCTTTTAATAGGGACCTTTTATAGTGTATCCCACCCAGGGGGAAGTAAAGTAATCTTGAAATGGTTTCCGAAAGAGATTCGCGGATTAGCTATGGGAATACGGCAAGCTGGTATACCTATTGGTGGGGCGTTAGCAGGAGTAACGATCCCTTTGCTTACAATTAAATTTAGTTTAGCTTATACGATAAATGTAATTGCAACTATATGTATAATAGGCGGGTTATTGTTTTTCATATTTTATAAGGAATCGTACGTACGAGAACACACGAGCCAAGAAAATGTAAGTATTTCTTTTTGGATGCAGTTAAAAAAGGTAATATGTAAAAAAGAGCTGTATCCAATTTTTATTACAGGTATTTGCATGATTTCTTTACAAATGATATTAGTCGGACATTTTATAAAATTTTTAGTCATTGAAAAATCGATAACACCTATTGTAGCAGGGAAAGTATTTTCAGTTATGCTAGTTGCAGGAATGATTGGGCGAATTATATTAGCTACAATAAGTGATACATATTACAAAGGTGATCGTCGTACACCTTTATTAATAACTGTATGTATATCTTTTTGCTTAATTTTAGTTGTTGTAATGAGTATAAACACAATGACACTTGAGGCATTGTTTGTGATGAGCGGACTGCTAGGGTTCTTTGCGATCGGTTGGTTTAGTCTTTTTATGGTTGAAGTTGCTGAGTCTGCAAGTGAGGAATTGGTAGGCCTAACAGTGAGTTTTGCGCTTACACTTAATCAAATTGCTATTATCTTTGCACCTGCTTTGTTTGGTTATATAGTAGATGGAAAAGGCTACACATATGCATGGATGGGGATAGCTGCATTACTAAGCGTTTCAGCAGTGAGTTTATGTAAAAGTAAACGAATATTAAAAATGTAAATCTTTTATGAAGAAAATCTAAAGAAATGTCGTGGGAGTGACATTTCTTTTTTAATATGTTGTATAATCAAGTTATAAATGAGATTCGTTTTCATTAACGCTCATTTCCTCTTTTGAAATTACCTGTAATTTTAGCCATAATAAGCTGTTTTTCTTTTTCGTTACTTATCCGATTTATTTTGTTTAAAAATTTTTCAGCATCATTTCCTTTTAAAATTATAATCTGTTTTCCGTAATATTCAATTAAAACTATATTGTTTTTTGTTACTCGATAATGAAACATCATATCATCTAAACGATTGCGCTTATCGGTCTTTTTCAAATTAACGCCTCCATTCTTGTCAATGTGTAACGAATGTTACATAAAAAATTAAAATTAAAGTTGGATGTATCCGATTGTAAGGTGGAAATTTTGTAAAAAAGAACTACAATAGAGAGTAGTTAAAATTTGAACGTTAGAAAAAGGAATCTAGTTTACTATGAGGAATAATAGAGTAGATAGATTATAAGATATTTAAAAACTAAAAGATATAGAATAGAATGGAATGGAAAAGTATAAAGTGAAACTAGATAAAAGAGGGTTCCCATATGTTTAAGAAATGGTTAATCGCTTTCTTTGTTTTTGCTATTTTTTGTGGGAGTGTCGCTGCACTCATACATGCAAATAAAGAAAAGAAATACAGTTTGAAGGCATTTTCAAATTTTGAGGATAAAGTTGGAAATGTTCAACCGAAAGTTGATGCGAATCAGCAAAAACGTTATGATATTGCAGCAACGAAACTCGATCAATATTTAAAAGATAAAGGATTTAACGGGACGGTTCTCGTAACGGATAAAAATAATGTGGTTTTACGAAAAGGCTACGGGTATGCGAATGTAAAAGATAAAGTTTTAACAACGCCAAGAACAAAATATCGCATCGGTTCCATAACGAAAACAGTAGTTGCAATATCTATATTACAGCTAAGAGAAAAAGGGAAATTGAATATTGAAGACAATGTAAATAAGTATATTCCATCGTTTCCAGCAGATAAAAACATTACGTTACGAAATTTGTTAACACATACGTCCGGGTTACCAGATCAGGGACAAGGTAGTGTTGATGCGGCATCACGTTTAAAGTTAGTAACGTGGATTGGAGCGCAAAAGTTGCAATTTCCTGCAGGGACAGGATGGAAATATACAGATTATAATTATATGGTGCTTGCGTATATTGTAGAAAAGATATCGAATAAACCGCTTGCTGAATATGTGAAAGAAAACATTTTTACTCCTGTTGAAATGAATGAATCTGGTATGGGTGCAACTCTCCCTGAAGATATTTTCTTAGCAGAAGGTTACACGAAAAAAGATAATGAGTTAATAGCTGCACCCCGCTTAAAAATGAACTGGCTGTATGGTTGTGGTGAAATGTATACGACCGTTGAAGATATGAAAAGATTAGATGAGGCTATTATGGATGGAAAGCTGATTTCTAAACAAAGCTTATCAGATATGTTTACAGTATCACCTGCGAGAAAATATGGATTTAGCTTCTATATTTACCCAGATTATTATCATAACCACGGTGTATTAGCTGGCTGGAACACTTTTAATAATTTTAACTGGGATAAAAGAACGTTTGTAATATTATTCTCTAACGTACAAAATGGTATGAATGATACATTTAATCAAGAGTTTAGGAAATTAGCGAATGATTTAATAGAAGGAAAATAATTATTTAAAAATCGGTATTGATATAAAATTATCAATACCGATTTTTTTATTTAGTGAACAAGCATGTATGAGAGGGGATTAGTATTAGAATAAATTTATGAAGGAAGTTAAATGATATGGATGTTAAATATAGGAAGTGTATTTTGTGAATGTCATCTATTTGTATTGAAATTATGTGATTATCATGCGGAAGAATAATTGGTAATTTTTACATTGATGAAAAAGCTTGAGCTTCACACTATGTTAAGCCTTACAGTATTGTAGACATGAACAGGAGGTTGAAAAATGAAAAAAATAGTAAAGTTTTGTTTAATAGCTACATTATCTACAACGATTATTAGTGGATGTTCTTTTGAAGGGAATAATGAAAATGCCAAAGGGAAAGAGAAAGAGGATAAAAAAGTAGAGGTACAGAAAAACGCTGGAAAATATACGATGCCGGATGAAAAAGATAAACATGAAGGTACATGGCTACAATGGCCTCATGAATACACATATGGTCAAGAGTATAAACAAGAAGTTGAACCTATTTGGATTAAGATGGCAAGTGCTTTAACTGAGGGTGAAAAAGTCCACATTGTTGCATATGATGAGGAAGAGAAAGAGCGAATCAATAAGCTTTTAATAGATAAAGGGCTGAATATGGATAAAGTTGATTTCTTTATCGCTCCTACTGATGATGTGTGGGCAAGAGATAGTGGACCGATTTTTGTTTATGACAATAATAAAAATCTGAAAATATTAGATCCAGCATTTAATGGTTGGGGAAAGAAAACGCCATATAAAAATGATGCCCGTATACGTGAGAATGTTAGTAAACAATTAGGGGTTGAAAGAATTGATTGGGGGAAGTTTGTCCTTGAAGGTGGCGCAATTGAATTAGACAGCAATGGGACTGCTTTATTAACTCGAAGCGCAGTAACGAATAAAAATAGAAATCCTGATTTATCAGAAGCGGAAATTGAAAAATATATAAGTGACCTTGGGGTGACAAACTTTATTTGGTTAGATGGAGTGCCTAATTTAGATATTACTGATTTTCATATTGATGGATTTGCTAAATTCCATGATCAATCTACAATCGTAACGATGGCAGAAGATGACTTGGCTGAATGGGGCTTGTCAAACAAAGATATGGATAAATTGTTAGATGCAAAAAATGCTTCAGGACAGAAATATAAGTACGAATACTTACCGCTTAGTAAAGATAAAGTTACTTTAGAAGGTGGAAAAACTCTAGATTATAAGGGGTCATATATCAATTATTATGTTGGGAATACAGTTATATTGGTGCCTAACTATAATGATCCAAATGACAAAATCGCAAACGATACGATTCAGACATTATACCCGGATCGTAAAGTAGTGGGAATTGATGTGAGAGAGCTTTATAAAAATGGCGGAATGATCCATTGTGTGACACAGCAACAACCGATTCAATTGAAGTAATCGATTATAGTTTCGTTATGTTGCTTTATAGACAAAATAGGTGAAATGCTATCTTTACTTATTTTGTCTTGTTTTAACATCTGTAACAAGATAGTAATGTATAATTTTAATGTAACGATAATTAAATAAAAGTATATTGTCATTATTGTTTTATATGGAAAAGGAGAAAAATGTTTGTGTTAAAGAATTTTAAAAGAGTATTTTCGTTTTTCCCTATCGTTCTACAGTACATTATAAATGTAGCTTTGATCTGTTTGGGAATTGTTTTAAGTGTGTTTCTTATGAAAGAAGTCATTCAATTTATACAAGAACTTAAATTAAATAGTGAGGAATCTAGTTATCATTTAATTGATAGCATTGTCGTATTTTTTTTATATTTTGAATTCATCGTAATGATTATAAAGTATTTTCAAATGAACTTTCATTTTCCATTACGTTATTTTATATATATAGGTATTACGGCTATCGTTCGTCTAATTATTATAGACCATGATAGTCCAATGGATTCATTGATATATGCTTGCGCGATTCTTGTATTAATTAGTGCTTTATTCATTGCAAATTCTAAAATAATGCGTCGTGATTTAGAAGAGTGAACGTTTGTTGTTTAAATCAAAAAAGATGTTTTATCTTTTGGTAAAAAGGAGTAACAGTATTGAAAGAAATAATCTTAACCAGTTTTATAATAATAGGGTTTATGATTCTACTATTTAATTGTATACTTTCATAATTTAAAAGAATAAAAGGTTAATAAGGAAAGAGGTTTTTGTAAATATGGTTCATTACAATAATCAAAATAGTTTACATCAAATATTTACATTAAAGGGAACAGTTATAAGAGATATTTTCCCACAAATTTTATTATATATATGTATTTCAACGATAGTAACTGTGATTAATTATTATTATGTAGAAATAAAAATTAATCAAACTCCTTGGGTAATTGTTGGAGGAGCTTTAGGTCTACTGTTAGTTTTTCGTACTAACACTGCCTATGATAGGTATTGGGAAGGTAGAAAGTTATTTGGCACGGTTGGTGCTTGTACTAGAAATTTGGCAGTTAGTTTTTTATGTTATTGGGAGTCTGAAGGGAAAAAGACGGATCAGGAAAAATTAAAATTTTTACATTTGTTAATTGGTTTTCCAAAGATAGCGAAAGGACATTTGAGAGACGAAAAAGATTTATCCGAAATAAAAGCATTGTTTGATATTTGTTCTGAGAAGGAAAAAGAAATGTTGGCTGAGTCTATTCATTTACCGATTAGTATAGTTTTTATGTTAAAAACTATACTATCAAAAGGTTTGAAAACGGGTCAAATTCACCCAAATGCAATAATTAATATGGAAGCTGATTTGAATACTCTGCTTACGGCTGTGGGTGGATGTGATCGGATCAAAACAACGCCTATTCCTTTTGCATATTTTGCTCATATTAAAATTTTACTGCTCAAATTTTGCGGGACTTTATCGATTGGTCTTGTTGATAGTCTTGGATGGTTTACAGTACTTGCAACTACGTTCATAAGTTTTGCATTTATAGGGATTGAAGCAATAGGGGTTGAAATTGAGGATCCATTTGGTCAGGATCCAAACGATCTTCCGCTAGAAGGGATTTGCA
Organism: Bacillus sp. P4_E1; assembly: GCF_056401715.1. NCBI lineage: Bacteria > Bacillati > Bacillota > Bacilli > Caryophanales > Bacillaceae > Bacillus > Bacillus sp. P4_E1. Next base: position 48,415 of record NZ_JBFUIV010000015.1, on the reverse strand, counting down.
TAGGGGTAGAAACACATTTAGTGAATTTATATAATCAAAACGCTCTATTAGAAGTAATGGATTTGAATCTTGATAAAAAAATCATCTAATCCGTCATCGTGTACGGCGATTAAAATTTAAAAATCTTGTCAAGAGTCAGTTTACGGCTTAACGACGGCTTTATATTTTTTATATAAATATATAATATTTCTCCGTGCTATAATCCATTCATGAAATGTGCACGTTTCAAAAATTGTAATGAAAAGAGAAATGAATTGGGGAATAGTTGGCTTATTGAAAACAGTTATTCAATCATTATTAAAAAGCGAGGTAAGTAATATGGAACAAAAACATAGTGGCATTATTTTTACTGCAATACCAGATGAATCGAATGAATATTATCGACCATTTTATGAAGACATTATTTATTTTAATGAATACTTAAATGAAAATAAAGCATTTACCGATCAACTTATATCTTTATCTGTTGAAGAGCAAGACTTTCATACAAACTTTTTTGAGTATGATGATATTTGGCTAAGAGATGTTGCACCAGTTGTAACAAATCATCTAGTTAAATTCAAATATCAACCAAATTACTTACCGAAAGATCAAGGACGATATTTAGATCAACAATTTAATAAATGGTTGAAAAAGAACGACTTTGAATATGTGACATCTCCATTGATATTAGACGGTGGAAATCTTATTTGGAATAAAAAAGATACCGTTATATTAACGGAACGCATATTTGATGATAATTATGATTGGACGGAAGAAGAAATTATAGAGCAACTGGAATGGGATTTAGATGTGAGTCGGGTTATTATTATTCCTACTGAAGAGGGAGATGTACTTGCACACGCAGACGGGATGGTTAAATTTATTGATGAACATACAATGTTTATTAGTGATTTTTTAGGGGATCATGAATTTAGATATAAGGTTCAAGAGATTATTCAAGAGCAAATGCCAGAGGCTGAATTTATAGTTGTTCCTTCGTCATATACAGAGAAGGGTCAATACGATGAAGAGATAGCGTCAGCAAAAGGTTTATATATAAATATGTTAGAAACATGTGATACGCTTTACGTTCCTAAGTTTGGATTAGCTAAAGATGAGGAAGTTTTACGATATATTCAACAGCATACTGAGAAACAAGTTATTCAAAGTCATGTAGGAGAAATATCGACAATGGGAGGCGCCATGAATTGTTTAACGTGGTATTGTCCTAGTCATTTGTTACCTTCAAAAATGAAAAGGCTGAACGATCAGAATGAAGGTTCTTCAATCAGAAAAATATTTGATTGGTTTTAATAAATAAGCTTATATATAAGAAAATGTATTCAAGGGGTATTTATATGTATACAATTACTGAATTTTCACGGATTTGTAAAATGAGTACACGAATGTTAAGGCATTATGATAAAGAGGAAATATTGAAACCAGCATATGTGAATCCGGTAAATGGATATAGATATTATGAGCAAGGACAGCTTGAAATAGCGTTGAAAATTAAAAAGCTAAGGGAGTACAAGTTCCCTTTACCGAAAATTAAAATAATTCTTCAATCATCAGATCAAGATTCATTTATTAAACATATGCAATCACAAATTATAGAGTTGTCTCATGAGGTGAAACAAAATTTACAGGTTATTTCAGAAATGAATGAAATGGTAAATATGAATCATGCTTTAAATACTGCTTGTCATAGAAATTACGATATATTTATTGGAATGAGAAATGAAATAACAGTAATTGCTCAAAGACTGCAAATAAATATAGAGGATATGGATGATTATTTTTATGACTTATATGAAAAAGTACAAAAGCATAACTTACAAATGGTCGGTTCGCCCTCTACGGTCTTTTATGATGAAGAGTATATTCCAAATGAAAGTGATGTTGAATTAAGGATTCCGGTCATGCATGGGAACAATAAAGATGTAGTACAAGAATATGAAATAAAAAAATTAAATCCACATCAAATCGTTACTACTATGCATTATGGAAGTTATGACTATATAGGCTACGCTTATATTGCGTTAGAAAAATGGATTGAAAGAAATGGTTATGTAATAGATGGTTCACCATATGAGGTCTACATAAAGGGACCTGAATGTGATTGTTTAGTAGAGGAGTATGTGACACAAATTTGTTTTTTAGTTATGAAAATAGACTGAGAATAAGGATTGACATTAACATTATGTCAATCCTTATGCTATTTATGTAAGTAATTCATCATAATAAAAAGGAGAAAGAATATGAAAAGAACAATCATGATTATTTGTCTGATTCTAAGTATGACATGGGTTTCAGCGTGTACTCCTGGAGTAGGAGAAGGTGAGAATGGTAGCTTCGTTCTACCAAATCAGTTGCCAAAAAATGTAGTGTTTAAAAATGGTACAATCTATACTTCAAATGACAAGCAAGACATTGTAGAGGCTGTAGCCGTTAAAGAAGGGAAAATTACATTTGTTGGTTCAAACAAAGATGTAGAAGGATTTATAAATGAAGATACGAAAGTGGTGGATTTACAAGGACGTTTTATTCTTCCTGGTTTTGTGGACAATCACAATCATATATTTGAGGCGAAATCACCAGCAGCAGGGAATTGTAGTGTCTCGCCAGATGCTGCGCTGCAAGAACAACGCTCGTATTTAAAGGCTTGTAAAAAAGATGTGAAAGATGGCGAATGGATAAGCGGAACAGGATTTAGTTTGGAAGAGCTGTTAAAAGATATGGACGAAAAATCTGAACAACAAACGCCATTACAAGTTCTTGATGAGTTATTTCCTAATAACCCTGTATTAATTATGGAAAGAACTTCTCATTCTGTATGGGTTAACTCAAAAGCATTGGAATCAGCAGGAATAAATAAAGAGACGAAAAATCCGCAAGGCGGAAGAATCATCCGGGATCCAGAAACAGGAGAACCTTTCGGGCTTCTGTATGATACAGCAGGGGATATCGTGATGGAAAAAGCATGGAATTCCCAGCCCAATCTCTTTGAAAAAAATTATGAAGGTTTGTTAGACGGTTTAGATGAGGTTGCGAAGAATGGTATTACTACAGTCGGCGATGGACGTCTTTATTGGAAACGAGGCTGGCTAGATGTTTGGAATAAAGTTAATGATGAGAAAAAGTTAACGTCGCGAGTAGTACTTCGTCCGTGGGTATATCCGAACTTAAATGAAGCAGAGCAAATGGAGTATTTCAAAAAAATTAAGCGTGATGATGTATCATCTAGAATGCTTATTAATCAAGTGAAGATGTATAGTGATGGAATTAGCATTAACAGCACAGCTAAAATACTAGAAAAATATAAATTTGAGTGGTTTAAAGGAACACCGTACGGTTTGAACTATATTCCAGAAGAAAAAATGAAGTGGTGGTTGAGTGAACTCAATAAAATTGGTTACGGTGCACTCATCCACACAATTGGAGATGGCGGAGTAAGAGAAAGTTTAAATGCAATTGAAGCAGCGAAAAAAGAAGGGGCGAATCAACCTTATACGCTTACACATGTGGAAATGGTAGAAGATAGTGATATAAATCGTTTTGCTAAGTTAGGTATTAGCGCTGATTTCCAAGTAGGTCATGATTTTGCAGAAGATCCTAAACAAAGCTGGGCAAGTGCGTATTTTACAAATCAACAGATGAAACGAATTATGCCGTTAGGACGCATTTGGAAAACAGGAGCAAATGTATCGCTTAGTAGTGATTGGGACGTAAACGAACTGAATCCACTTGTGACAATTTCGAATGCGTTAAGTATTGAAGAGAAAGGCTTATCTGATATATACGCAGCTATTGATGCATATACAATTAAGCCCGCCAAAGCACTAGGTCTTGATAATATTACTGGTTCAATTGAAGTAGGTAAATCAGCCGATATGGTATTGCTAAATGAAGATATTACTAAAATGAGTGTCGATAAGATTCCGAATGCGAAAGTTTTAGTGACGGTTTTACAAGGAGAAGTAGTGTATCACAAGGGAAAATAAAGAATCAGTTTATGAAGTAGTTAATATATTTCTGTTGACCTTAACATGATGTCAAAGTTTAGACTGAACTTACATTCGAAGAAGGGGTGAACACGTATGAGAAATATGGAAAATAGTTTGTTTTATATGCCAGCTGAGTGGGAAAAGCATGAGGGGACATGGCTCCAATGGCCTCATGATAAAGCTCATAGAGGTGAAGGTTACAAATCTAAGCTAGATGATATTTGGGTAACGATGGCAAAGGAGCTTCATTACGGTGAGAATGTGCATATTGTTGTATTTGATGAGGAAGAAAAAGTACATGTAAAATCGAAGTTAATTGAAGCGAATGTAGATATGGATAAAATTGATTTTTTAATTGAAGAAACGGATGATGTATGGATAAGAGATAACGGACCGATCTTTGTAAAAGATAAGAAAGGCAAGCTCTGCTTAACACACTGGATTTTTAATGGGTGGGGTGAGAAATATCCGTATGAAAATGATGCGGGTATTCCGGAAAAAATAAGTGAAATGTATAACATTCCAAAAGTTAATTCTAGTGTCTGTATAGAAGGTGGAGGAATAGAGATAAATGGAAATGGCACCTTAATGGCGGCAAAAACTTCTATTATAAATGAAAATCGAAATCCTACACTAAATCAGGAAGAGATTGAAATAGAGTTAACGAAGTATTTGGGAGTAACGAATTTTATATGGATAACTGGTATTCGCGGAGAGGATAATTATGATGAAGATACAGATTACCATATTGATGGGGCAGCGCGTTTTGTAAATGAAAATACAATTCTTTATGAATATGATCCTTTTGGGGAGAGTGAATCCTACCTTTTGGAGGCGTACGAAAAGCATTATCAAGAATTTAGACAAGCGAGAAATATAGATGGAAATCCATTTCAGCTCATCCCAGTACCGGTAACAAGAAAAGTGGTAAAAGAAGCAGACTGTAAGGGCTCGTATTTGAACTTTTATATTGGAAATGAAGTTGTATTAGTTCCTATATACGGTGATGAACATGATAAGTTAGGACTTCAAATCATTGAAGGGCAGTTTCCAGGAAGAAGAATTGTCGGTGTTTATGTAAATGAACTGTATGCGTATGGTGGTATGATTCACTGTGTGACACAGCAACATTTAGCATAAAGTAACCGAAATGAAAAAAGCATGCAGATTCTATAATCTGCATGCTTTTTTCTATAATGCTGAAAACTCTTCAACAAGTTGGGTGAATCGATTTAATGCACTTTCAATCGGTTCTGGTGTAGTTAAATCAACGCCAGCTTTTTTCAGTAGGTTTAATGGATAGTCAGAACTTCCGCCTTTAAGGAATTCAATATAGTTTTTCTGAGCATTTGGATCACCGCTTAATAATTTATCGGCGATTTGAATGGCAGAAGCGAATCCAGTTGCGTATTTGTATACGTAAAATGGACGGTAGAAATGAGGGATTCTAGACCAGCCATATTTTACTTCTTCGTCAAATACGAGGGAGTCGCCATTATATTCTCTAAATAAGTTTTCGTAAATTTCACTAAAGACTTTGGCATTTAATGGTTTACCTTGTTCGGCCATTTCATGTGTGATTTTTTCAAATTCTGCAAACATGATTTGTGTAAAGAAAGTACCTTTAAAGCTATCGATAAAGTAGTTAATTAAATGATTACGTACGTTCGTTTCTTTTGCTTCTTTTAATAAATAATGAATTAATAGCACTTCATTTACTGTAGAAGCGACTTCTGCAACAAAGATAGTATAGTGTGCAGAAATTCTTGGTTGGTATCCGTGTGAGTAATGTGTATGCATGCCGTGTCCACATTCATGAGTAAGAGTGAAAAGGCTATTTAAATCATCATGATGATTTAAAAGAATGAAAGGATGAACACCGTATACACCAAAGTTATAAGCGCCAGAACGTTTTCCTGGTGTTTCTCTCACGTCTATATAGCGTTTATCTTTAAAGTTTTTTAATGTTTCGATATATTCTTTACCTAAAGGAGCTAGTGACGCGATCATTATATCAAACGCTTCGTCGTATGGAATGTCTTGTTTTACACCTTTTACTAAATCAACACTCAAGTCGTATTGTCGTAGTTCATCTACATTTAATTTTTCTTTTCTAAGTTCATTATACGTATGTAATGATTGAATGTTTTTTTTCGTTGTCTCAATTAAATTTTCATATACTTCTTTCGGAACCATGTCGCCAAATAATGATTTTTCTAAAGCTGATGGATATTTTCGTAGCTTTGAGACAGTAACATTGTTTTTAATAGCTGCGGACAAAGTAGAAGCGATAGAATTCTTTAATTGAACGTATGGTTTGTAATAAGCTTTATAGGCTTCTTCACGTTTCTCACGATTCTCATCTTCTATTAGCTTTGAATACATTCCACGTGTTAAGTTTACTTTTTCTCCATCATCAGTAGTCACTTCACCAAAAATTATATCTGCATTATTTAACATGCCAAATGTATGCTGCGGGGAGGAGAGTGCTTCACCCATTTGTGATAAAATCTCTTCTTGGTCTTTATTCAAAACGTGTTTTTTATAACGGTATAGCTCAAATAAGTCTTCTTTATAATAGTGTAAGCCTTCGGTTTCTTCTATGTAAGATTGTAATGTGTTTTCATCTACACTAAGTAAGAATGGGGAAAAGAAAGATTTAGCCGCACTTACTTTCACGTGTAATTGTGATACTTTATCGACAAGGGATTGAGCGTCAGTATCGCGTGTATCAAGATCAGATTGTAATCGTGCATAAGCGAACATTAAAGATATTATGCTAGATATTTCTTCACTCTTTGTTAAATAAGCTAATAAACTATTGCCATCGTGAATATTTCCATTAAACTTGTGTAATTCATTCGTTAATACTTCAATTTTATGAAAATCGCTTTCCCAATCTTCAATTGTATGATAAATATCCGTTAAATCCCATTTTTCTTTATCAGCTACTTGTAGTCGATCTTTAAGTTCAGTCATAATCATTTCCTTTCTAAATATGTAGTTATATTCCTATATAACTATGAAATACAACAAATTGCAAAAAATCCCTGCTGGAAAATGAAAAGCCTTGCCGGAAATGGCGAGGCTTTAAAAGTTATAATGTAATGCCGAACGTTGAATGAAGGAGGTTTGTATATTGCTCTTTTGTAATTGTTTCTTTTGTTTTATTTCTATTTTTCGTTACTGTAAGGCTATCTTTTGTTAATGATGCGTGCCCGTCATGAGTAAGTTTTACAACAAGAGGTACTTTGTTAAATGGTGAACCTTCATGTTCAACAATTATTTTTTGTGCTGCATTTGCTTTCGTTTCATCCACTTCTTCCAAGTAAAATGCATAACCTACTGTCCAATCATCAGTAGAAGATTGATCTAGAAACTCATTGCTTTTACGCATTTCTAAAATATAATTACCTTTTTCAGTCGTTTCTTTACGAATACGATAGTCGCCTGTTACAGAATGAACGATCTCACCTGAGAAAGGAACAGGGGAAAGGGGTAAATATGATCCGAAACCTACTTCAATTAAGTAAAGTTCATTATGATGTTGTAAAACAGTTGCGATATGCCCTGAATCTACAGCCCATATAGAATTTGCAGCGTTATAAACTGTTCCTGAAACGAGATGGACATCGAATTTAGAGTCTTTAAGGAAGTAATACATAGCCGGATTCAATTCATAACAAAGACCGCCACGGTTGTTTATTAAAATTTTTTCTTTTAGATTTTTTTTTGATATTTCTTTAAAGTTGTTTTCGAGAATATTTAAGTTTTCAAAAGGGACAGTTTGTGCCATTGCATACATAATGTTAGGTAAATCTTCAAATGAAACTTTGTGTTTTTCTTCTATATTTAATCTTGCGAAAAATTGTTTTTGAAAGTCGGTCATAGAAATCCCTCCGTTATGCTTTTATAGATAAATTGTAAACAATTTTGAATCCGATGTGAATTTTAAACTATATGGGGTACTTGTGGAATAGTTGAATTCATATTTTGAAAAATAATGTGAGAGATTAAAAGATTGTTACTTTACTAACTGTAGAACGAATATTATAATAACTTTAATAAATTATGCAAACGTTTTCTTGAAGGGGATGGTGTAAATATGTTGAAAAGGATTACGGTAGTCTGTTTATTGTTTATTTTGCTTTTTCCTAATATATATGAGGGAAATAAGGCAGAAGCAGCAACAGTGAACAATGGAACATTAATGCAGTATTTTGAGTGGTACGCTCCGAATGATGGGAATCATTGGAATCGTTTGCGTTCCGATGCTGAAAGTTTAGCTCATAAAGGAATCACATCTGTATGGATACCACCTGCATATAAAGGGACTTCGCAAAATGATGTAGGGTATGGGGCCTATGATTTATATGATTTAGGGGAGTTCAATCAAAAAGGAACGGTGCGGACGAAATATGGGACAAAAGCACAGTTGAAATCTGCAATTGACGCATTACATAAGCAAAACATCGACGTATATGGTGATGTAGTTATGAATCATAAAGGTGGGGCTGATTATACTGAAACCGTAACAGCTGTTGAGGTAGACCGTAACAATCGAAATATTGAAGTATCAGGTGATTATCAAATTAGTGCATGGACGGGGTTTAATTTTCCAGGTCGCGGAGATGCTTATTCTAATTTCAAATGGAAATGGTATCATTTTGACGGAACGGATTGGGATGAAGGAAGGAAATTAAATCGAATTTATAAATTTAGGGGTGTAGATAAAGCGTGGGATTGGGAAGTGTCTAGCGAAAATGGAAATTATGATTATTTGATGTATGCAGATCTTGATTTTGATCATCCTGATGTTGCGAATGAGATGAAAAATTGGGGAACATGGTATGCGAATGAATTAAATTTAGATGGCTTTCGTTTGGACGCTGTTAAACATATTGATCATGAATATTTACGCGATTGGGTAAATCATGCCAGACAGCAAACGGGGAAAGAAATGTTTACAGTAGCTGAATATTGGCAAAATGATGTTCAGGCTTTAAACAATTATTTAGCGAAAGTCAATTATAATCAATCTGTGTTTGATGCACCGCTTCATTACAATTTTCATTATGCTTCAACAGGAAATGGGAATTATGATATGAGAAATATTTTAAATGGAACAGTAATGAAAAATCACCCTGCACTCGCAGTTACTCTCGTTGAGAATCATGATTCTCAGCCTGGGCAGTCATTGGAATCTGTAGTAAGTCCGTGGTTTAAGCCGCTGGCATATGCATTTATTTTAACTCGTGCAGAGGGCTATCCTTCAGTTTTCTATGGTGATTACTATGGGACAAGCGGAAATAGTAGTTATGAAATTCCAGCGTTAAAAGGTAAAATTGATCCAATTTTGACGGCACGAAAAAACTTTGCATATGGTACGCAGCGTGATTATTTAGACCATCCAGATGTGATTGGCTGGACAAGAGAAGGCGATGGTGTACATGCTAATTCTGGTTTAGCGACATTACTCTCGGACGGACCAGGAGGATCAAAGTGGATGGATGTTGGAAAGAATAACGCTGGGGAAGTATGGTACGATATTACGGGTAATCAAACAAATACTGTAACAATTAATAAGGACGGATGGGGGCAGTTCTATGTAAGTGGAGGCTCAGTTTCCATATATGTTCAGCAGTAAATTGGTGATGAAAAGAAGAGGTAGACTGAAATATAAGTTTCCTCTTCTTTTTACATTGTTATCATTCCTAAATCTTTATTTTAATAAATGAACTAGTCGACTTTTGAAACAACAAGAGATGCATTGGAATAAATAATGTCACCCGTGGCTTCTCTTATTCGTACTCGAAGGACATCTCCTTGGTTTAAAGGTAATAGATCAGTTCTAGCGGATGTAGTTCTTACCCCAGAACCACCACCAACTCGTGTTTCAATGGCGAATTGAATGGAATCATTTATTGTAAGGTTTAATATACTAGACGAAATAGCTTGTATCACAAATACAATTGAAAAAGATACAGAGTACACACCAGTGGTATCAATTGTAATGGAGTTGTCTACTGGGGTTAGAGTAGTTCCACTAACAGGTCCTGGAATTGTCAAATTAACATTTGTATTAACTACTGCTGAAAAACCGATACCTACTTCAGAAGTTATTGTTCCAAATACCGGGAGAATTCCTAAACCGGTCGCTCCAGTGGGACCGGTTATTCCAATTCCAGTAGCGCCGGTAGGACCAGTTATTCCGATTCCAGTAATTCCTGTAACACCAGTAGGACCAGTTATTCCAATTCCAGTAGGTCCTATAATCCCAGTGGGACCAGTTATTCCAATTCCAGTAAAACCTGTCGCACCGGTAGGTCCTGTGATTCCAGTAGGTCCGGTTGGGAATGTAAATGGTGGAATTGGTGGGAGTGTGGGGCCAATTAAATTTGGTTCAAGAGCAGGTCCATGTAAAATAATATTTTCTTTGCTCATATAGTAACCTCCTATGACTGCTTGTCATAATTATTAAATGTATTAGGGTAAGTAAATGACATTCGCAATAGCGGAGGCGCTTATTTAATTATTCTACAACGAAATTAAAGTTGCTACTTTAAAATTGGATACGATAAAAACCGTACTGTGATTGCTATAGAACTAAATATTAGTATGTTTTTAACGTGATTTTAATAGATGTTATATTTGCTTTACGATAAAATGATTATAGTGTAAAAATACACTATAAGTGTAAAGTGATAACAAATGGGTGTTTTTACACTTGTGGTTATTAGTTTTTTCTAAAGCAAGATGATGAGTTTTTATTATTCAAGTCAGCGAAGACAATTTGATGTAGCGGTTATTAGAGGAAGTAGTAGCAAAAGGAGAGGCAATATGAAAAAAACAAAAATGAAATATAGCATATTTTTTAGTTTATTACTATTAACATCATGTGATATATCGGATGAAGAAATTGAACAAAAAGCACAAAATTATACAAAAGCGGAATATGGTATGTCTGTTAAATTAAACGGAGTTGAAACACTGGATAACGGAAAGGATTTCCTTGGTCCAAAGGGGCGAATAGCTTCTGTGCAGCAAGTCGATGAACCGCATTTGCAATTTCAACTTTATTTTGATGGACAAATCTCTCCAGAAGTAAATAATGACAATTATAAAATGAAAAAGAAAACATATGATTTACAAAAGAAATTTAATACATACTATGGAGAAAAAGAGAATAACACTATACTTACTTTTGATCAAATGCAGACTGGGGATAATGTTTCCGATAAGAATGCTGAGAAAGAAATAGCGAAGAAAAATTTACAGCAGTATTATACGGTAGTTTTTAGAAGTAATACTGTTTTAGATGTAAATAATCCTGTACATATGGAAACATTAGCGGAGGTTGCAAGAAGTATTCAGGAATTTAATAAAACGATTGAAAATAGTAAAAGTAGTGTAGAAGATATAACGATTCAGCTGCCAAATACTAATAAAGATGTATTACAAAATATTGCTGTAGATTATATAGTAACGGCTGAAGATGCGAAAAAGACCCTTGAGAAAAAGGTTGATTATATGAAAGTTTTACAGTCTACAAAGTGAAAAAAGCATTATCCGAAAAAATTGTCCTTCCTCAGGTGTGAAGGGCAAAAGTCTGACATCTTTACTTATTACAAAACATATAGTATGATGATTTCAATAAATTAGATTTCAATGAACATAAAATATAAATTAATGAGAGGTGCTTTTTGTGAGTGCGGTAGGTACTAAATAGGAAAAATTTAATGAAATAAATCGGATAAGACCAGGGGATTTTTATGTATATCATACCCCTAATTTTGTCATGCATTTATTTCGAAACCTATGAAGATACCTACAATACTTTATAAAGCGTGTAATAAGGGGATTGCCATCTGTTTTTATGGCTTATTTTCTCATATGTTATTACACATGCCTTGTAAATGTAAAAGCTGCGGTATCCCCGCAGCTTTTTTGTATATGTTTTTAATGTATAAAAATGATAATTGAATAATGTAGAACTCATTGGAATCTAATGAGTAGGTATCTTCATTGATGATAAAAACCAATCATAGTGAGGAGAAACAAAATGAATACGATGACTTTTGAAAAGTTACAATATAACGAATTAAAGGATATAGTGAAATCTTATTGTGTAAGTGGATTAGGTAAAGAACTATTAAATAAATTAGAGCCGAGTACGAGTATAAAAGTAGTGAGGAATCGCTTGAATGAAACGACAGAAGCACGAGCTATAGTAGATGCAGAAGGGCATGTGCCTTTCTTCGGAATTTCTAATATCGCTAGTACAATTCAAAAATTAGAAAAAGGGATGATTTTAGATCCAGCAGAGTTAGTAAGTGTTTCAGACTTTTTACGTGGCTGTAGAAAGATTAAAAATTTTATGTTAGATAAAGAATTTTTTGCGCCAGTATTAGCTTCTTATGCGAATTCAATGACTGAATATAAAAGTATTGAAGAGGAAATTAACTTTTCAATTAAAGGAAATAGCATTGATGCAGCTGCGAGTAAAGAGTTAAAACGAATTCGAAATAACATTGATTCTGTAGACGGAAAAATAAAAGAACGTTTAACGAAGTTTTTAAATAGTAGTGCAAATAAGAAATATATTCAGGAATTCTTTATTAGTAAGAAGGACGATAGGTATACGATTCCAATTAAATCTTCTTATAAAAATCAAGTTGCGGGAAGTATAGTTGAAGCTTCCGCTAAAGGTTCAACTGTATTTATAGAACCGCATACGGTTACAAAGTTAAATACGGAACTCGCAAGTTGGAAAGCAGAAGAAGCGATGGAAGAGTATCAAATTTTAGCGACTTTATCAGGAATGGTATTAGAAAATATTTATCATATAAAAATTAATATGGAACTAATTAGCCAATATGATATGGTATTTGCGAAAGCGAAGTTTAGTAAATCAATCGATGGAATAGAGCCGAAATTAAACGATCATGGCTACATTCATTTAATGAATTGTAAGCATCCGCTTTTAAGTGGAAAAGTAGTACCATTAAACTTTGAAATCGGTCAAGAATACCGTAGTTTAATTATTACTGGGCCGAATGCAGGCGGGAAAACAATTGTGCTAAAAACAATTGGATTGTTAACATTAGCGACAATGTCAGGCCTTCACATCGCTGGAGATAAAGAAACGGAAATTGCTATTTTCGAAAATGTATTTGTAGACATTGGTGATAACCAAAGTATCGAAAATGCACTAAGTACATTTTCATCTCATATGAAAAATCTTTCTGAGATTATGAGGATGTCAAATAATAATACGTTACTGTTATTTGACGAAATAGGAAGCGGTACAGAACCGAATGAAGGTGCGGCGCTTGCGATATCTATTTTAGAAGAATTTTATCTTGCGGGATGTATTACAATTGCGAGTACGCATTACGGTGAAATTAAACGCTTTTCAGAAATGCACGATGATTTTATGAACGCAGCAATGCAATTTAATAGTGAAACACTAGAGCCACTTTATAAATTAGTGATAGGTAAATCAGGTGAAAGTAATGCACTTTGGATTGCGAATAAAATGAATGTGAGAGAACATGTACTGCAAAGAGCGAAAGAGTATATGGGAAATAAAGAATACGCTATAGAAAAAGTGAATGAAAGTAAGATTAGAAAACCGAAAATGGTGCAAGAAAAAAGAGAAAATGACTATGAATATAAAATCGGCGACCGTGTGAATTTGTTAGATCATAACGATTTCGGGATTGTATATAAGGAAAAAGATAATTTCTATAATGTCGTTGTATATTATAACGGTGAATTCGTTGAAGTGAATGTGAAACGTATTACTTTAGAGGTAGCGGCGAAAGAATTATACCCAGAAGGATATGATTTAAATACACTATTTGTTGATTATAAAGAAAGAAAAATGCAACACGATATTGAGCGCGGATCGAAAAAAGCGCTTCGTAAAATTGAAAAAGAAATAAGAAAGAATAGAGGATAATATAGAATGGTAACGATTAGACAAGAACAAAAAAATGATTATAGAAAGACAGAAGAAGTTGTAAAAGAGGCATTTTTAAATGAAGAATTTAGTGATAAAAAGGAACATGAACTTGTAAAACGTATTAGAGAATGTGACGCGTTTATTCCTGAATTATCAATCGTTGCAGTAGATGAGGAAATAGTCGGGCATATTATGTTATCGAAAATTACAATAGAACAAGATGGGACTACTGTAGATTCATTAGCACTTGCACCAGTTTCAGTAGCTAGGGGCCATCAGAAGAAAGGAATTGGTGGAAAGCTTATTGGAGCTGCGTTAGAAAAAGCGAAAGAACTTGGATACGGGTCAGTTGTAGTATTAGGACATCCAGAGTACTATCCGAAATTCGGATTTAAAAAAGCAAGTGAGTGGAATATAAAAGCACCATTTGAAGTGCCTGAAGAAGTGTTTATGGTAATGGAATTAACAGAAAATGCTCTTGAAGGTGTAGAAGGGGTTGTACAGTATTCGAGTGCTTTTGCTGAGTAGGAGAATCGATTAAGAAATGTAATCATAAAAGATGCTATCTTTTTGTAGGGATATACAGAAAGATAGCTTTTTTTATTAAGCAGATCTACTTACGTATATTTTGCTCAATGAATAATTGAGATGGTAAAATTGATATAGAAATGTAAAGGGAGAGAATAGAATGAAGAAGCGAGAAACAGATAGCAATGAGAATGTAGTTACGTTATATGTTACAAGACACGGTAAAACAATATTAAATGCGAATCATCGCGCGCAAGGTTGGGCAGACTCTCCGTTAGTAGAAAAAGGTGTGGAAGTTGCCTCTAATTTAGGAACGGGATTAAAAGATGTTCATTTTGCGAATGCGTATAGTAGTGATAGCGGCCGAGCGATTGAAACTGCTAATTTAGTATTAAAATATAGTGAGCAATCAAAATTGAAACTTGAGAAAAGAAAAGATTTACGAGAATTAAATTTTGGTGTTTTTGAAGGTGAAAAACTTGAAAATATGTGGGATGTGGTTGGAAAAGCTGCGGGCGTTGCATCTCCAGAAGAACTCATGAAGTTTTCTATTCAAGAAGTGATTAATCTTATTAGAGCAGCAGACCCTACGAAACAGGCGGAAGATTGGGAATTATTTTCTACTCGCATAAAAACAGAGATTGATAAAATTAGTGAAGAAGCTGCTAAAAATGGAGGTGGCAACGTTCTAGTTGTCGTTCATGGGCTTTTGATTACTGCCTTAATAGAAATGTTAGACAGTAGTAAAACAAAACTTGGAGTGGAAAATGCTAGTGTGACGAAGATTGTATATCAAGATGGAACATACACAGTCGAGTCTGTTGGAGATATGAGTTATGTTGCAAAAGGGAAAGAAAGTGTGGAAATATAATTATATCTCAAATAGAAATAAGAAAGGGAAGCTAGAAAATCTAGCTTCCCTTTCTTATTTTGTAAATTATGGGGTTAATAAAATCTTCCCAGTACTTTTTCGGCTCTCTAATAATTCATGTGCAAGAGCACCATCTTGTAAAGAGAATGTAGTAGGACTTGCAATGTTTAGTTTTCCAGTTGTAATCCATTCGAATAATTGAGAGGAACGCTCTTTTCGCTCTTCGTGAGTCGTAAGCACATTCCAGAGATCTCCGCCGGTTAAAGTCTTTGAAGTATCCATAAGCATACGTGGATCTACAGGCGTTGGATTACCGCCAGCCATTCCGTAAAATACGACAGTACCACCAACTTTAGTCGCTTTAAAGCTTTCTTCTAATGTAGAACCTACGGATTCATACACAACATTTACTCCGGCACCATTAGTTAATTCAAGTACTTTCGTATGCCATGCTTCAGTATATAAAAATACGTGATCAGCACCAGCTAACGTAGCTACTTGTGCTTTTTCTTTTGATGATGTAAGACCGATTACTTTTCCGCCCTGTAGTTTAATCATTTGGATGAGAAGCTGACCAACACCACCAGCTGCGGCATGTACTAAAGCTATATCACCCTGTTTTATTTGATAGCTATCTTTCGTTAAATAATGTGCTGTTAATCCTTGTAATAAGACAGAAGCGGCTGTTTCAAAAGAAATAGAGTCTGGAAGTGTAATTGCTTTTTCAGATGGAACGGCAACTAATTCTGCATTTGAGAATGGAACGTCAGCAAATGCAATGTGGTCCCCGGGATTGATAGTAGTAACGTTAGCTCCTACTTTTTCAACAATACCAGCGCCTTCATAGCCTAATATATAAGGCGGGTTACCAGCGAGATGATAATCGCCGCGGCGTCTATAAATATCAGCGAAATTTAAACCGATTGCTTGCATGCGAACAAGAATTTCATTTGGATGTATGATTGGATCAGGTATTTCTTTATATTGTAGTACATCAGCGTCTCCGAATGCTTCGAAACAAAGTGCTTTCATATGGAATACCTCCATTTATATTGTTTGTCGATGTTCTTTATCATACAATACAAATATCAATAGGCAAAGAGGATTATTTCGATAAAATCAATCGGAAATATCGATTGAAAAGAGGGATGATAAATGGAGATAAAACAATTAATTACATTTAAAATAGCTGCAGAGACTTTGAACTTTACACAAACTGCGAAGAAATTAAACTTTGCACAATCGAGCGTAACGGCGCAAATTAAAACGTTAGAGGCTGAGCTCGGTACGCCATTATTTGAAAGATTAGGAAAACGTCTTTTCTTAACTGAAGCAGGCAGGAAGTTTCAACTATATGCTGATAAGATGATTGCACTCAGTAACGAAGCGAAAATGGCTGTGAAAGATGATGAGGAAATAGCGGGTACGTTAATAATCGGTGCACAAGAAAGTCAATGTACATATAGGCTTCCATCTATATTAAAGAAATTTAAAGCACAATTTCCCCAAATAAAGCTTATATTTAAACCTGCACATTCCAATAAAGATGCGAAGGAACAATTGATGGAGGGGAAAGTAGATCTTGTATTTATTTTGGACGAATGTAAAACAGAGGATGTTTTACATGTGGAGCCACTTATGAAAGAAGAATTAAAAGTAGTAGCTGCTCCTACGCATCGTTTACTTGAACAACCTTCCGTTTCTACAAAAGATTTAGAAAGCGAAACACTTTTACTAACAGAACTAGGTTGCTCGTATCGGACTTTATTTGAAGAGTTATTCCGTGCGGAAGATGTATACCCAGCAAATAAGATTGAATTTGTTAGTGTCGAGGCAATTAAACAATGCGTTATTGCAGATTTAGGTATAGCAGTTTTGCCAGCAATAGTAGTAGAAAAAGATATACGAGAGGGAACGATAAAGGAATTAGTCTTAAAGAATACAATCACTCCGATCTATACGCAAATTGCTTGGCATAAAGATAAATGGATGACAGCGCCACTGCAGCAATTTATTGAGGTGACGAGGGAGTCTTTTAATTAACGGGTGTTATAAGTGAGGAATTAATATAATAAACGATTAACTTATTTACGGAAAGAAAGAGCATGTTTTGAAATAGATTAATCAAAACGTGCTCTTTCTTTTTGTGTTTATCCCGCTATTTGTGGGCAGTAAGACTCCCACCTTAAAATTTGGCTGGAGCAAAGAAGTTAGGTGGGAGATCAACTGCCCGTAAACGCCCGATTGGTGAAGGCTAATAATCAGTGGAGGACGAACAAAGCCCCCACTGATTATTAGCCTTCACTTTATTAAGTTCAGTTGCAGTAATTAATTAACTAAGGTCTGTGTCAGGAGGAGTGTATCCGAGGTGACGAGCCATTGATACAATTTGACCTTTATGATGAAATTCATGTGTTTCCGCATGAGTTAAAAGCCATAACGGAGTTGTGCTCCAAGGTTCTTTTTGCCATTTTACTTCATTTGCTATATTTTCGAGCCAACGGTCATTGTATTCATCTAAAAAACGCATTACAACCTCATCGACTAACTTAAATCTAGCACGAACTTTCTCGACATCTGCATGCTCAATTTCATAATCACTAGCGAATGAAAAATCTGCTCGTTTTTGCTTGAATGCGAATGATCCAAGCCAGTATCGGTAGCAATCGGCTACATGAATATGGGTTTTTAAAATGCTGCCACTTCCGAAATTAGGAACTGTACTGTGCAATTTTTCTCGTGGAATTTCTTCCAAAAATGTAAATAGATTTTCTCTTGTAGAACGAATAAGATTATATTGTTGTTTTAAAACATGTAACATGTAATTACACTCCTCTTTTGTTTACTGTAATATTTGTGCAGTAAGTATTTCTATATTTATGAGGAGTGGTCCTTTTTTATTGTTTTCAGTAAGCATATTAGATGTATTTTTTAATTGTTTCTGATAGATTAAACAAGGTGAAACTTTAATAAGTTTAACATCCTTAGTTCATAATAAATTGTACATAAAAAAGGAGACGATAAAATGAATAGAATAATTGGTTTAAAACAATTTGAAATAACGCGTGGGGCATTACTTCAATTTATGGAAACGTTAGATGATAAAACTGTGGATACGCAGCCAGAGGGTTTTAACAATACAATTCGCTGGCATATCGGTCACGTGTTAACGGCAGCAGAAGTTTTCATGTTTGGAAAAGAATTTAAACAATTACCAACTGAATATCCAGGTATGTTTGGATATGGTTCAAGACCATCTAAATGGAAAACAGAAGGGCCATCATTAGAAGTGTTAACGGTTCAATTAAAAGAACAAGCGAAGCGCATTCAAGAAATTCCAGCAGAAGCATTTGAAAATAAACTTCCAGAGCCATTCCTAGGATTGGAAACAGTAGGAGAGCTATACGGTATGATGCTTTATCATGAAGCAGACCATATTGGGCAAATGAAGGCGATGGAACGTATTATTAAGGCTCTTTAGTTTTGGGTAAAGTTAAATAATATATAGACAAAAAAGGGTAGATAATTTATTATCTATCCTTTTTTGTTGTTGAACTTCTTGAAGGATTAAGGATTATGAACGCTAATCATCGTGATGCTGATGAAGAAGGAAAGAAAACCAACCAACCAATTAGGATAAAGAAACATCCTAAATTTTATGGTAGTTATTATTTTTTTTGTATTACTTAATAGAAAAATATTGAAAATAATACAGAAGAAAGTATAAGGTTGCAAAATCTGTATGAAATAGGGTATTCCTAAATATGGAATATACGTATAATAAAAGAGAGGAACTAGAAAATGGGGGAATACTATGATTACATTGGAACAAAAGTTGGAGCAATACACACATACATATGCACAGTTAAAGGGAGAACTAAAATGGAAAACGAGTGATTCTCGAACAGGTATGATGATTGCTGCTATGTATGCAGGTAGTGATAAACTGTTTGATCTCGGACGTTTTTTAGAAATTAGTAGTTATATTAAGAATCAGGTAGGGATGTTTTCATACTTAAAGTCTTATCATCGCTTTGTGGTGTCCGCAACATTAGATATTCACTTTACAGATTACAAGGAAGCTTTTCAGAGGTTTTTAGATTTATATGAACAATTGGTCGCTGGTGGCTTTAGCCGGAGTATATTTACTTATCTCGCAGCAGCTGTGCTTTTAACAGAAGAAAATGAACAGCATGGCACGCACATTCAGCGTTCGATGCAAGTATATAAACGGATGAAAGAGGATCATCTTTTTCTTACAGGTACAAATGATTATCCACTCGCGGTTTTACTAGCAGGACAATCAGAGAATGTAGAAACACTTATGGACCGAGTAGAACGTCTTTATCAGAAACTAGCGAAAGCTGGTTTGCGTAAAGGGAATGATCTTCAGTTTTTAAGTCATATCCTCTCACTAAAGAAGGATGTCCGTGAAGAAATGTTAGTTGCAAAATGCACAAACATATGGAAGTTGTTAAAACAAGAAAAGGTAAAAGTGAAACAGATGCATTATCCAGCTATCGGGCTACTAGCGTTACTTGAGGATGGAGAAAAAGAGATTCATTCTATTAAAGCGTTGATTGAAAAATTGCAGGGGGAGAAATTATTCCGTTGGCATACAGATACGAATATTCTTATTGCTATTCAACTGTTTGTAAGTCAGAAAGGTGAGGAGAGTAAAGCTACCAACACAGGTTTACAAACTATGATAGAAGTCCTAATACAAGCACAACAGGCAGCTATGATGGCAACGATTGCCGCTTCATCTGCAGCAACCTCTTCTGCTAGTACTAGTTCATAATGTGCAACTGCTTATGCGCTTGTAAATTATGATGAACCTATAACCTCTTTGATGAGAACGGTTTAAAAAATATTAATAAAAAAGGCCCATCACTCTCTAATGAGTGATGGGCTAACTGTTTTTACAGAGTGGATTTTTTATTGGGTAAGGAAGATAAGTTGTTATTTTAATGTTTTTACATAATTAGCATTATCTTTTCGATTCCTTCAAATGTTTGAGTTGTGTAACAATCATAATGCTAATAACAACGAGTAAAAACCATGAGCTAATTTTGCTTAAGTGAACGAGGCTCCATGTTTCCCGTTGATTTGGATATTGCCATGCTCCGAAGAAGGTAGCGATGTTTTCTGCAATCCAAATAAAGAATCCGATAAGGAAAAATGAGAGTACGAGCGGCATTTTATATGTAACGCCTCGTAATGAAAATTCCACAAATGTGCGAAAGAAAACAATGAATAAAATTAAAGTTAATACCCATCTAAAGTCATATAGAAAATGATGTGTAAAAAAATTAAAGTAAATCATTGCTCCTAGAGGTATTGCAAAAATAGCTTTCGGCCAATGATGCATTTGTAAATGCAATCTTCTCCACGCTTGGCATATGTAACTTGCGACACTCGCATACATAAAACCGCTGTAAAGCGGAACTCCGAAAACTTTTGAATACGCCTCTTCAGGATAACTCCATGAACCGAAATGTACTTTATATATTTCTAGTAAAAGGCCGATGAGGTGGAAGACAGTAATTACTTTTAGTTCATCTTTTGTTTCAAGACCTGTTTTGTACATAATCCACTGCATAAGAAGACATACGATGAGTATGAAATCATATCGGTACAGCCCTGGAATCGATATGATTTTTGAAAGAGCAAGTGTTAAAAAAATAACGACAGGGAACAAACAGGATAATGCTTGTTCATAAGTAAAATAGAGTAGTTGTTTTACATAAAACATGTTTTCACCTTCAGGATTATTATTTGAAAAATCAAAATAATAACTTAGTATACTACAAATTTGAAAATAAAACAGTACATCATTTTGCATGTATTTGGAAGTTTTAGAAGGGAATTGTAATAAGTATTTTGATAGTTTAACAAAGTAAAAAAATAGTTTGCTATTTAAAAAAAGTGGGGATATAATATCTAAATGAAAATGATAATTATTATCAATAATGATTATAAATAAAAAATAATTATAAAAAAGAACTGAATATAAAGGATGAAATGAAACATGTTACATAAGTCTACTGTACATGCTGGCAATAATCGCTGGATACATATTAAGTTCATATGTTTCATGAGCTTAACAATTATATGTTTAATTGGAGCTATATTTTTAGCCGTTGCATTTGGTGCAAAGGATATCCATTTGCAAACTGTGTGGGCAGCGGTTTTTGATTATAATCCGAAATTAACACAGCATCAAATTATTTATGAATTAAGGCTCCCAAGGGTAATTGGCGCAGCAGTTGTAGGAGCTGCTTTTGCAGTCGCTGGAGCTGTTATGCAAGGGGTAACACGAAATCCTTTAGCTGATGCAGGTGTACTTGGAATAAATGCAGGTGCGATGTTTGTAGTAGCACTTAGCTTTGCTTTTTTCCCGCATATGCCGTATTCCTATTTAATGATTGTCTCCTTTATTGGAGCAGTTTTAAGTACAGTACTCATTTTTATTATTGGATCAGCAACATCAGGCGGGCTAACGCCGATGAGGTTAACGATTGCAGGGGCAGTTATGGCCGCGCTTTTACATTCGTTAAGTTCAGGTGTCGCGATTTATTATGACTTAAGCCAAGATTTAGCGTTTTGGTATGCTGGTGGTGTTGCGGGAGTTAAGTGGGAACACTTGAAATTTTTAGTGCCTATTATTCTCATAACAATTGTTTTTGCGACAGCGCTAGGGCGATCTATTTCACTCATATCCATGGGGGATGATGTCGCTACAAATTTAGGTGTAAAAACGAACCGAACGAGAATACTCGGGATGATTATGGTAGTGATTCTAGCAGGTGTTTCTGTTTCAGCTGTTGGTTCCATTGGATTTGTAGGATTGGTCATCCCGCACATTGCTAGAAAATTAGTAGGTGTTAATTATCAACTTATTATTCCTATGTCAGCATTATTAGGAGCTATTTTATTAGTTTTAGCTGATTTAGGAGCAAGAACAGTAAATCCTCCTAAAGAACTTGCGATAGGAATTATGGTAGCTCTTGTTGGAGTTCCGTTCTTCCTCTATATAGCACGTAAAGTTGGGAGTGAGCTATAAGTGAAGAATCTTTTTAGCACGGATAAAAAGAAAGCTATTACTGTAACTACAATTTTCGGATGTATAAGTATTGCTATAGTTTTGATTAGCTTAAATACGGGAACGCTGAGCATCGCACCGCTCAAAGTAATTCAAACGCTTTTTGGCTATGGTGATTTTGAGAGTGCAACCGTGCTATACGATTATCGTATGCCAAGAATTATAATCACAATGTTAGCTGGTATTGGCCTTGGAGTTTCCGGTGCGATTTTGCAAGGATTATCTCGGAATGCTCTCGCAGATCCTAGTATTCTCGGATTACACTCGGGTGCATCTTTCGGGCTTATTGTATTTGTTACTTTCTTTCATTCTATTAACGAGAGTGCATCGATTTTAATACCGTTATTTACATTTGGCGGAGGAGTGCTAGCTGCATTTCTTATTGTTTTGCTTGCGAGTGATCGGTCAAAAGGTTTACTTCCCATTAGACTTATTCTTGTTGGTATTGCAGTTTCAGCTGGTTTTAGTGCACTTTCGTTATTTTTCTCGCTCAAGTTAAATGATGAGACGTATACATTCGCTTCTAGGTGGTTAGTTGGTAACGTGTGGGGAAGAGATTGGATTCATGTCCTAGCATTATTACCTTGGATTTTGATACTAACTCCGTACGCATGGCTGAAATCCAAAACGTTAAATGCACTGTCACTAGGTGATAGTGTAGCAGCAGGACTTGGTGTATCTGTTCAAAAAGAACGGTTACTGCTTTTAGCTACAGCGGTAGGATTGTCTTGTGCAAGTGTATCAATGGCAGGGGGAATTGGCTTTATCGGCTTAGTTTCTCCGCATATCGCAAGAAAGTTAGTAGGTAGTACATATCAACATTTTCTTCCGTTAGCTGGCATAATTGGAATGATTATTTTAGTACTCGCGGATACGATAGGACGATCTTTATTTGAGCCAAACTCTATTCCAGCTGGTGTAGTAGTAGCGGCTTTAGGTGCGCCATATTTTCTTTATTTACTTACAAAAACAAAATAAATACTTCAAAGAGGAGAACATATGAAAAAGAAACTTACTATTTTATTTAGCATTATGTTTATTTTAGTATTATCAGCATGTGGTCAAACGAAATCTAGTGAAGAGGCAACTAAAAAAACTGAAAAAAGTAATGATCCAAAAATTGCTTCTATGTCTATTCATTTAACGAATAACTTACTTGCATTAGGAATTACACCGGTAGGTTCTGTAATTGGTGGAGATTTAAAAGATTTCTTACCTCACGTGAAAGAACAGTTGAAAGATACGAAGAAACTTGGCGTTGTAACAGATCCGAATATGGAAGCGTTACTTCAATTAAAGCCATCTGAAATTTATGTTGATGAAAAATATGCTGGTAAAGATTTAGCGAAATACGAAAAAATTGCAAAAACACATACTTTTAATTTAGATGAAGGTACGTGGAGAGATCATTTAAAAGAAGTAGGTAAACTTGTAAACCGTGAGAAAGAAGCAGATAAATATATTCAAGACTATGAAGAACAATCAAAACGAGTAAAAAGTTTAATAGATAAAGAGTTAGGTAATAACGAAAAAGTAATGGCAATTCGCGTTACTGCAAAAGAATTACGTGTATTTAGTACGAAAAGACCGATGGGACCAATTCTATTCCAAGACTTAGGATTACAACCTGCAAATGGTGTAGAGAAAATTGATGGAAACCGTCCTTTCGAAGTAATTTCACAAGAAGTATTACCTGACTTTGATGCGGATGCTATTTTTGTTGTCGTAAACAGAGACGATAAAGCGAAAGCAGCATTTAAACAACTGCAAGAAACACCAATTTGGAAAGACTTAAAAGCTGTTAAAGGTAAGCACGTATACATTATTAATGATCAACCATGGCTTGACTATTCTGCTTTAGGTAACAAAATGGCAATGGATGAAGCAGAGAAAATGTTTACGAAATAATACAGTTTTGCTATTAGGAAAGGCCCTCTAAATTTGGAGGGTCTTTTTATCGTTGTTATTGTTAGAATAAATGAAAAATTATACAATGAAGTTAATTCAATGCAAGGGAGATGTGCCAATGTCAGCGCTTATTGTAAGTATCCCGTTAAAAAAACAGTTTATGGAACAAGGGGATAAATAGGCTAGAATAATTGTCCCCGCTATTTTAAAAAAAGGG
The DNA here is from genome assembly GCF_056401715.1 of Bacillus sp. P4_E1. Taxonomy (NCBI): domain Bacteria; kingdom Bacillati; phylum Bacillota; class Bacilli; order Caryophanales; family Bacillaceae; genus Bacillus; species Bacillus sp. P4_E1. Next base: position 23,830 of record NZ_JBFUIV010000015.1, on the reverse strand, counting down.
GAGTTTTAGATGACAATGAATCTTTTTCAAAATAAAACTATTAAATTATCAGCTATTAGAGCGACAGATGCTGAAGTAATGGCTGTGTGGCAAGAAGATAGTGAATATTTAAGAAATGTAGATACAGACTTAGCATTCCCGCAATCGTTACATGAAATAGCGAGTGATGGGCTATTAAAGGGACGGAGATCGAATAGTATTTCTTTCATGTTAAGAACAGTTCAAGATGATCGTTTAATTGGTTTTGTTGCAATTCACGGCATAGAGTGGAATAACAGAACAGGTCTATTAGCAATTGGTATAGGAGAGGCAAATGATAGAGGGAAGGGATATGGGAAAGAAGCGATACATATTATTCTAAAGTATGCGTTCTATGAAATGAATTTACACCGCGTCGGTCTCGATGTTATTTCTTATAATAAAGCAGCCATTGCGTTGTATAAAAAGATGGGTTTTCAGATGGAAGGGTGTATGAGAGAAGCAGTTCAGCGAGACGGAAAGTGTTTTGATCGTATGATTATGGGGATATTGCGGGATGAATGGATAGAGCTGCAGAACTAGCAAAAACATACAGAATAATTGTGTAGTGTAGAGTGAAAAGTTGTAATATTTGGGTAATGATGAGCGGAGGAGTGTACTAATGGAAGGTTTATCTTCATTAAGAGAGTGTTTATATCAGCTAGAGGAACGATTACTTAAACCAGGGGTTCGCACATCTCAAAAGGAGCTTAAAAAGATACTTGCCGCTGATTTTTTTGAGTTTGGGAGTTCTGGTAAAGTTTTATATAAAAATGAGGATATCGATAAAAGTGGAATTGGTGTGGTAAAAATGACTTTGAGTGATTTCGAAGTACATCCATTATCCAAAGATGTAGCATTAACTACTTATCGAATATTCAATGAAATAAATAATCAACACTCGTTACGTAGTTCGATATGGAAATTTAGAGAAGGAAGATGGCAAATGTATTTTCATCAAGGTACACCTGCTAAATTTTAGTGAAGCTTTTTGTATGAAAAAGAAACTATAAAGAATAGAATTGTTGAATATATTAGTCCTTTATATATATAAAGAACTAATGAAAGTTGTCTTTCTAAAATATCTAAATTTGTTCTTAAAAGGGTCTTGTTAATAAAGGTACATTCCATATTATATATGTAGTATGCAGGAGATATAACGATAATTGGCGAAATTTTACAGTGAACTGATTGAATTTATAAGGAGTTATGCGAGATGAACTTAGAAAAAAGTAAGCCAGTAAATGAAGAGGTCGCTGAATTAAAAGAACTTATTAAAGAATTACATGGAAGTGTACATCAACTTCAAAGTGAAGTGCAGCAACTAAGGCACGAAAGGCCGGTTGTTGAAGTGAGGAAAGGTGTTCAATTATCACCAGCAATCATCGGACAAATTGGTGGTATGATTTTAGGTGGATTAGCAATTATAGGTATATTTTGGTGATGAAAAAAGGTTTGTAGCATAGTGCTGCAAACCTTTTTTATTTGACGACATAATTTCATGCAATACAACTTCTACATTAAATAACGTAAATAAATGTAAGCATGTGATAACAATAGCGCAATGATCGTTAAGGGGAAACCGATTTTTAAGAAGTCCATATAAGAGAACCCATGTCCTTCACGTTTTGCAATACCAGCAACGACTACGTTTGCTGATGCTCCAATTAATGTTCCGTTGCCTCCTAGGCAAGCTCCAAGTGATAACGCCCACCATAGTACTTCAATTTGCGGAGAATCGACAGATAGTCCGAGTCCTGTAGCTAAATCTTGAATAAGTGGAATCATCGTTGCGACAAATGGGATGTTATCAATTGTCGCAGATGCGATGCCAGATACCCATAAGATAAGTATAGCAGCGAAACCGATATCGCCATTTGTTACGTCGAGTACTTCTTTTGCGAGTGAAGAAATAAGTCCGATATCAATTAATCCGCCAACGAGAACGAATAGTCCGGCGAAGAAGAAAATTGTTACCCATTCAACGTGGGCAAATACATCTTCAATATCATGTTCTTTCACACCGATTAACATAAGAAGTGTAGCACCTGTCATCGCAATAACGGCAGCGTCTACATGAATAATAGAATGAAGTACAAAGCCTAAAATAGTTAGTCCTAAAATCGTAATGGATTTTAAAAGGAGGCTCTGATCTTTAATATAATCTTTTTCATTTAATGCCATTAGCTTTTCGATTTGCTCAGGTGTTGTTTTTAGTTTGTTGCGATACATGAAGTAAATAATGCCAAGTGTAACGATAGAAATAATGATTACGATTGGAGCTAAGTTTAGTAAAAAGGCATTAAAGTCTAAATGTTTATTAGCTGATCCAATCATAATGTTCGGCGGGTCACCAATTAATGTTGCTGTTCCGCCTATATTTGAAAATAATACTTCTGAAATTAAATAAGGAACAGGATTTACTTTTAAAATACGTGTAATGGATAGTGTAACAGGTACGATTAATAATACGGTTGTTACGTTGTCCAAAAATGCAGAACCGACAGCAGTTAATAGGGATAGTAATAATAAAATGCGGATTGGTTTTCCGCCAGCTGCTTTTGCTGCTTTTATGGCTACAAATTCAAATACGCCTGATTGACTCGTAATATGTACGAGAATCATCATCCCAATTAAAAGGGTAATCGTTTCCCATTGAATATGCGATGTGAAAGCAGTATGTAAATCTACAATTCCAAAAATAATCATAATAGCAGCACCGAATAGTGCGATTACAGCACGATTCAATTTCTCAGAAATAATAAAACCGTACGTGACTAAAAATACGGCAATTGTAAAATAATATTGCCAATTTGCTACTTCATGTGCTGATTGTTCCAATCATGTCACCTTCTTTAAAGTATGTATTCAATTGTCGAAATGTATCTCGCTGTATTAATACGGGATAAAATACATTGTAGCAAATTCAAAAAAGAAAGAAAACTATTTAACAAAGTGAAGGAAAAAATGTGATTTTTACATATCATATAAAAAATATAAAAAACACAGTGCAAATTATTAGGAAAAGTGGGCGTTGTCCTCTAATATAGAGATAGCAATTTACATTATTTTTGCGTAAAATGGTTTAAAGAGGTGAATTCCGATGGAAATAGTAAAAGATAGTTCTCTTATTCAAAATGAAATTGAACGTTTTGTAAATAAAGATGTATATATTCATTTAGAAACGACGAATGGAGCGTATGCGTCACACTTTAATGAAAAGATGATGACAGTAGGAGCATTCATTCGAAATGCAATTATTCGCTTTGAGCGTGGGAAAATAACTGGAACAAACCCATACCGAGTTGGTTTGAAAATGGATCATGGCTGGGTATATGCAGAAGGCATTACGCACTGGGAAGTAGACGATAAAGAGCGTTTATTACTAGCAGGGCATGATAACCAAGGCCGCTTAGCGGTAGCGCTTGAGCTAAGCTTAACGCCATTTAAGTAAGAAGGAGGGAAACTTATGGAGAGACATGTACTTGTTGTATTTCCGCATCCAGATGATGAAGCATTTGCTGCGGGAGGAACAATTCGCTTATTAACAGATCAAGGAGTACCTGTAACGTACGCATGTGGTACTCTTGGACAAATGGGACGTAACATGGGGAAAAAGGTATTCGCTAACCGTGAAACGATTCCAAATATACGTGAAAAAGAATTAAAAGATGCATGTGAAGCGATGGGGATTCAAGATTTAAGAATGCTCGGTTTCCATGATAAAACGTTAGAATTTGAAGATGTTGATTTTGTTGCCGATAAAATCGAAGCGATTATTCAAGAAGTAAATCCATCTCGAATTATTACATTTTATCCAGAACACGGCGTACATCCGGATCATGATGCATTTGGCCGCGCTGTAGTTCGCGCTGTATCACGTATGCCAAAAGAAGAACGTCCAGCCATTCATGCGGTTGCGATTACGAGAAATCGCGAAGCAGTACTCGGTGAACCGGATGTTGTAAATAATATTAGTGAAGTATTTGAACATAAATTAGCTGCACTAGGCGCGCATCGTTCACAAACGGAAGCGATGCTAGAAGAAACGCATGCAAAAATAAAAAACAAAGATGCAGCAACATTAAAATGGCTGCAACTTGAACAGTTTTGGACTTATAAATGGGAGTAGGCTAGAAGGGTACCTTCTAGTAGCTCTTACATAGAAAAAGCGCCGTCACTTGTGATGGCGCTTTTTGTGCTATTGTTTCGTATTAGCCAAATACATGAGCATGTGGAATTTTTCGTCTCTTACATGATAATCGAAATAAGGTCCTGGATCTGTACAGTAACCGATATTTTCATTTTGCATGATTTGAAATCCGTTAACTGATAAATTTTCTTCTAAGTATTTTGGATGTAAAATATGCTCATGGGAATTTGGATATAAGGCTGAAATATTTTTCAAGGATTTGGCCGAGTTATCATAATACGAGTATCCACCGACAATTGTTGAACTGTTATGTAAATAGTTTTTTAGAACATGACTTGGGAACTCTGGGTTGAGCAGTGAAAAATCAGTTATTGTAAAACTATCCACAAAAACATCGATGCTAAGCGGTTTCAATGGTAGATTTAAATCGGAATTCAAAATATAAAGGACGCGTGGCTTCGGATTCATACGCTCAATTCTATTTCTCACCTTCTTGAGCATTGCAAGCGAATAGCCACTGAATACATAGTTTGCGCTTGGTTCAAGAACATCGATATATTTGGGTAGTGATACAAAAGCATCAACGTTTGTTTCCACAATTAATTTGTTTTTCAAATCTATATTTTGTAGAACTTTTTGAAATCGAAAATTACTTTTTTCAAATAAGTTAATCATTTTGGGATTGATCTCTTTAATCGTTTCTTTATCGTAAAAATAAGATGGATAAGGAGACGTCTCGTACAAGTTCGCGGTAATGATAATACCCTCCTCGATAGCTGCTTCGTATCCACAGCTACAAGTTAAACTCCCCGTGTGAATGTAGACTTTTTTAATCGTTACATCTTTCATTTCAAGTGGAATGCGGCATTTTGGACAATAGAGAAAATTTACAAAGTCAAGCGGGATTCCTGTAATACTTTCTTCTTTGGATGAAGGCGAGCTAGTTTGAACCGCTTTTTCAATCAATTGGATAGCTTTTGATATGTCTTCTTTTTTCTTGGTTAGCTCGTCCTTTTTATCAATGAGCGAGTTGTTGTAGTAGTCGATATCCTCATGGTCCGAGAAGTTTGTGACACGTCGATATGATAAAATTCGTTGGATTTCTATCAATGAAAAATGAAATTTTTTCAGCTCAGTAATAAAAGCCATGTCGTCGAAACACAATTGGTTCATTTGATACTGAGTGTTTTTTTTGTCTGGTATTAATAATCCTAGTTCAATATAATAACGAACGGTATCAGTCGTAACATGAAAAAGCTTCGCAAATGTACCAATTTTCATAGATGTACCCCCTGATGAAAAAAGTGGAGTTACTCCACTTTTTTCGCAAAATGAATTCAAAAAACTCTCAAATGGCTATTGACTTGGAGGGAACTCCAAGTCATATTATTAACTCAATAAGTTTGAATATTAAGAATATTTTTGACTGTATTGTAACATACATGTCATGAAAGGAGAAGGATTAGCTATGGATAAGATGGATCATATGGATACACTCTCACTATGGACAGCGACTGCAAACAGATATGACAAAGGAAAACCTCTTGAAGGAAATGAAGAGGCGGATGTTGTCATTATTGGCGCAGGTTTCACAGGTCTTTCTTCTGCATATCATTTGCAAAAGTTAGGGAAGAGTGTCATTGTCCTTGAGCAGGAAACAATCGGATATGGCGCAAGCGGTCGCAACGGCGGGATGGTATTGCCAGGCTATAAGTCAACGATGCAGGAGCTTGCCAAGAAGTATGGTGCCGAAGAGGCGAGGCAGCTTAACGATCTTTCTCTGCTTAGTGTTGAATTAGTTAAAAACATTATTGACGAGCATCAAATCAACTGTAACTTCAGAAAGACAGGTCACATTGTGGCGGCTTACAAAGCCAAGCATTTTGAAGGGTTGAAACTTGAAAGTGAATACTTAAACAAAAATTTTGGATATGAATGTAGCGTGCTTAATCGAAGTCAGTTGCATCAAGAAATTGATTCCCCGCAATATTATGGTTGCTTAGTCGACGACTCGAGTTACTCGTTCCAACCACTGAACTATGCAATTGGTTTGGGAGAAGCAGCTAAATCGATCGGTGCAAAAATCTTTGAGCATTCGAAAGCACTATCTATTGAGTACGGCCGAAATAGTGTGAAAGTTATTACAGAAAAAGGTACTGTTACAGCGAAAGACATTATTGTGGCTACAGATGGTTACTCCGGAAAAATTATGGCTGAATTGAATAAAGGCGTACTGCCAATTTCGGCACGTATTATTGGTACTGAACAGCTTCCAGAATCACTGGTGAATGCCGTCATTCCTAAAGATCGCATGGTTTTTGATACAAGCAGTTTCCTTTACTATTTCAGGCGTACACCAGATAATCGGATCATATTTGGCGGTGGCGATATTCGTCCAAACTTAGGTGATGCTGTTTATCAAAATGTTTACGATGCCATGGTTAAAATAATGCCAAAACTAGAAGGAAGCAAGATTGATTACAGGTGGGGTGGATTTATCGGGGTTACAATTGATACGTTCCCGGTTATCGGTAGATCCAAAGAAGGCGCATATTTTGCAACGGGTTATACGGGGCATGGCGCGTCTCTCTCGACATTGTTTGGTAAGTTATTGGCACAATGGATCGTTACGGGGAGTGCAGGTGGATATCGATTTGAAAAAGAACGCCTTAAATCATTCCCATTTTATAATCAGAAAACGATGCTGGTCAATATAGCACATATTGGTTTCAAACTCGTAGATATTATCGCGTAAAGGAGAGGTGTTTATGAAAATTAACATGTTCATTGACGGGAAATGGGTAGAAGCATTATCGGGTGCTAGACGAAACATTATCAATCCTGCAACCGGAGAGGTTATCGCAACGTCTGCTCATGGATCAGCAGATGATGCGAAGATAGCAATTAAGGCGGCTCGTAAAGCGTTTGATAGCGGGATCTGGTCGGGTTTATCGGCTGATGAAAGAGCTGACTATCTATATAAGATTGCAGACCGTCTTGAAGAGAATACAGCTGAAATTGCCCGTTTGGAAACTGCAAATAACGGTAAGGTTATCCGTGCAACAACCTATGTAGATATTCCTGTATCGATTCAATGCTTCCGCTATTATGCTGACTTGATTAAAGGTATGAAAAAGGAATCTTACACTCGTGATGATGCTTCAGAAACGATTATTATTCATGAACCGATTGGTGTTTGTGGACTTATTGTACCTTGGAATTTCCCGCTTATGTTAGCTGTTTGGCAAATTGCTCCTGCACTTGCCGCAGGGAATACAATTGTAATTAAGCCTGCTGACGTCACTCCTGTAAGCGTATTCAAGTTATTTGAAATTATCGAAGAGGTTGGACTTCCGGATGGAGTAGCAAACTTAGTATTGGGACCTGGTTCAAAGGTTGGGAATGAGCTTGCAGAGAGCCATGATGTCGACAAAATTGCCTTTACTGGTGGAACAAAAACAGGTCAAAGTATTATGCGCGCAGCTGCAGGCAATATGAAAAAAATCACACTTGAACTAGGTGGTAAATCTCCACTTATTGTGTTCGACGATGTTGATTTTGAAACCGCAGTCGATAATGCGATGTTTGGTATTTTCCACAATGCTGGGCAAGTTTGTTCAGCAGCATCTCGTTTACTTGTACAAGAGACTATTTATGATAAGTTTGTTGAAAGATTGGCCGAGCGTGCGAACAAAATTGTAGTTGGCAACGGGGAAAGTGAGAATATTGAAATGGGAGCTCTCACAAACGAGTCTCATATGAATGAAGTTTTACATTATATTCAGAGAGGAATCGAAGAAGGTGCAAAATTAGTTTGTGGTGGTAAGCGCTTAACAGAAAATGGGCTTGATCGAGGGTTTTTCATTGCACCAACAATCTTTGCTGATGTAAATGAGAATATGTGTATTGTGAAGGAAGAGATTTTTGGCCCAGTCCTTGTTGTACAAAAATTTAAAGGTGAGGAAGATGCCATCCAAAAAGCGAATGATTCTATTTATGGATTAGCCGGTGCTGTATTTACGGAAGATATGGACCTGGCAAAACGTGTCATTAGTAAATTGCGTGCGGGAATTACTTGGATTAATAGTTATCATCTCGCTTATGTGGAAGGTCCTTGGGGAGGGTATAAGCAAAGTGGCATCGGTAGAGCGTTAGGTGTGGCCGGACTGGAGCACTTTATGGAAACGAAGCAAATCAATATCCACCAGCATGCAAATCCGGTAGGGTGGTATGCGAATTAATTGAGCAAAACGTGCTATATAAATTATTTATAAGGGGATATGCTCATGAAAATAGTGGACAACGGTCCGTCATCAAAAATAGAGCAACCAGAAGTAATGAATAAGCCGGTGGATGATTCAGTGCTAGGAACCAAAAGTATTCCGTTACTATATTTACGGTTTGCTTTGGCGGGAATTATGGCTAACGTAATTTTAGGAGTTGTATCGGTTGTTGATGGCTATTTCGTCAGTGGCTTTCAGGAGCTGGAAGTCGAAGGGATCGGAATTGGATTTACGGTCATGGTTATTACCCGTATGATTGGTGTTCTTTTAGGTGTGGGAGCCGGAGCGGTCATTTCACTTCGACTGGGGAAAGGGAAAATCGAAGAAGCTAGAAGTATTATGGGACAAACTTTATGGTTTACTCTTTTCCTGTCTTCTTTGTTAGCTATACTTGGGTTGGTCTTTGAAAATGATATTATGATTTTATTCGGAGCAAGTGATGAAGCACTTCCGTATGCGGTGCAATATAGCCGACTGCTATGGATTTCGTTGCCATTAACGATATTGGCCGTTGTATTAAGTATTTTAGCTAATATCGATGAAAAGCCTATATTATCAATGAACAGTTGGTTAGTCGCAGCGGTTGTTGCTGGGACTATGGAATGGATTATGGTAGTGAAGTATGACATGGGGATGATGGGTTCTTCATGGGCTAATACGATTTCGCAATCGATTCCTGTTCTCCTAATCTTTTATTTCTGGTTTGGTAAAACAAAACTTAAGCCAAAAATGAAAGATATGATGATTAATCTCAAGAAGATTGGTGAAGTGGTTTGGACGGGCTTTGCATCTTTCTCGAGTCAGTTCATGATGTTTATTGCAATTATTTTCACCAACAACTTACTGCAAAGCTACGGTGGTGGTCTGCACGTTGCAGCTTTCACGATTCAAAACGGTTACATTACAAATCTCCTCGCCTTAGCAGCGCTTGGTGGGATGACAGGGCTTCAACCGATTATTAGTTATAATTACGGTGCGGGCAACCTTGATCGTGTGAAACAAGCAATTAAGATGGGACTCATTTTTACAGTTTCCTTCTTTGTAATCGTGACAGCCATACTAGTCATTTTTGCAGATCCAATTGTGTCATTTTTTTCCGGTGGTAATCCTGAATTGCAAAAACTGGGCATTTGGACGACAGTTGTATTCAATTGTTTGTTTACGCTTAGTGCAGTTAGCCTGCTTATCTCCGGTTATTTCGAATCGCAAGAGAGAAACTGGTCCGCAACGTTTATTAGTGTAAGCAAAATATTGTTGTTCATGTTACCGTTTCTATTTATTTTCCCGAAATTCTGGGGTGTAGAAGGTGTATGGTACGCTGCTCCTGCTGCAGAAATTCCAGGTGTTCTCATTGCCATATACTTTATGAAAAAAGAGTTTAAACGTTTAAAAAATACAAATGTTAAGACAGTAGATTTATAGACTTATTCCTTCAAAATTACCAATAAGAAAGAGAAAGAGAGAGGATTGTCATGTTTTTTGCGAAAAAACTTACAGCAGAAGAAGCAGAGCAACTAGGTGCCAACGCATGGGAACCGTGGGTAGGCGAACCGAATAAAGGAACGTGGCATGTAGAAGAGCAGGAAGTTTTCTATGTGACAGATGGTGAAGTGTTTATTACTGTTGATGGGGAAAAGTATCATATTACAAAGGACTGGATCGTTTCCTTGGCTAAGGACCTTGTTTGTGAATGGGATTGCCCAGTATTTTTGAAAAAGAATTATAAGATGAACCATGAGATCCATCTGAAATAATGTGAACTGGGGAGTGGACAAATGCTAAGCAGATGACTGCTCCTGCGTATTCAATGAATAAGATTAATAATGTTGAAGAAATGTATGTAAATAAGTTTACATACCGTCAAATGAATGCGCTTTCTTTTTGGGGACGATAACATAGGACGGTTATCTTAAAATAGGAGGCTTCACCATGGTAGTAATGAAAAATGTACAAACGTTGAAAAATTATATTGGCGGACAATGGATAGAATCCACAAGTAAGCAAGTTGAAGATGTACCAAATCCAGCAACAGGAGAGATTATTGCTCGTGTGCCTCTTTCGACTAAAGAAGATTTAGATAGAGCTGTAGCAACTGCGAAAGAAGCATTCAAAACATGGAGAAAGGTCGCTGTGCCTCGGCGTGCTCGGATTCTATTTCGCTATCAACAGCTATTGATTGAAAACTGGGAAGAGTTAGCTAAACTCGTAACCTTGGAAAACGGAAAAAGTTATAAGGAAGCATACGGTGAAGTGCAGCGGGGGATTGAATGTGTTGAATTTGCCGCAGGCGCACCCACTTTAATGATGGGAGAGCAACTTCCCGATATTGCTACTGGTGTTGAATCAGGGATGTATCGTTATCCGATCGGAGTAATCGCAGGAATAACGCCATTTAACTTTCCGATGATGGTGCCATGCTGGATGTTTCCACTCGCGATTGCATGCGGGAATACATTTGTATTAAAACCATCTGAAAGAACACCGCTATTGGCTAATCGCATAGCTGAACTGTTTAAAGAAGCAGGTCTTCCAGATGGAGTACTAAATATTGTGCATGGTGCACATGACGTCGTTAACGGCATTCTTGACAATGAGGATGTGAAAGCTGTATCTTTCGTTGGTTCTCAACCTGTGGCTGAGTATATATATAAAACAGCAGCAGCTAACGGTAAACGTGTACAAGCTCTTGCAGGGGCAAAAAATCATTCGATCGTATTAAAAGATGCGGACCTTAGTTCTACAGTGAAAGAAATTACAAGTGCTGCCTTCGGTTCAGCTGGTGAACGATGCATGGCAGCGGCTGTTGTTGTCGTGGAAGAAGACGTTGCAGATGAGCTCGTTAATAGACTGCTTCAAGAGGCTAATGCAATTACGATTGGTAATGGTCTGGAAGAAGGTGTTTTCCTTGGTCCTGTTATTCGTGAAGGACATAAAGAGCGGACACTCGGATACATTCAATCCGGTGTAGAGCAGGGAGCGACACTTATTCGTGACGGACGTGAAGACGATGTAGCAAACAGCCAAGGTTATTTTGTTGGCCCAACGATTTTTGACAATGTGACACAGGAAATGAAAATCTGGCAAGATGAAATTTTCGCACCGGTTCTTTCTATTGTACGCGTAAAAGACTTGATGGAAGCGATTCATGTTGCTAATGCATCACCATTCGCAAATGGTGCATGTCTGTACACAAATAGCGCGAAAGCTATTCGTGAATTCCGTGAAGAAATTGATGCAGGTATGCTTGGGGTTAATCTTGGAGTTCCTGCTCCAATGGCATTCTTCCCGTTCTCAGGTTATAAGAAATCTTTCTATGGTGATCTCCATGCAAATGGAAAAGATGGCGTAGAATTCTATACTCGCAAGAAAATGCTTACGGCTCGTTATTGAAAGCGTGATGTAAAACCATAAAAAGATAGAATGGAGCTGGTGATTGTGCAAGCGACGGAGCAAACACAAAGTTTGAAAAAAACAGATGAAAAGTACCTTTGGCATGCGATGAGAGGAGCAGCCCCTAGTCCAACGAATTTAATTATCACAAAAGCAGAAGGGGCATGGGTGACGGATATTGATGGAAACCGTTATTTAGACGGTATGTCCGGTCTTTGGTGCGTGAATGTTGGGTATGGTCGAAAAGAGCTTGCAAGAGCGGCGTTTGAGCAGCTTGAAGAAATGCCGTATTTCCCTCTGACTCAAAGTCATGTTCCTGCTATTAAATTAGCAGAAAAATTGAATGAATGGCTTGATGATGAATACGTCATTTTCTTTTCTAACAGTGGATCGGAAGCGAATGAAACAGCATTTAAAATTGCTCGTCAATATCATCAACAAAAAGGTGATCATGGACGCTATAAGTTTATTTCACGCTATCGTGCTTACCACGGTAACACAATGGGGGCTCTTGCAGCAACAGGTCAAGCACAGCGAAAGTATAAATATGAACCACTCGGGCAAGGTTTCCTGCATGTAGCACCGCCGGATACGTATCGAAATCCAGATGATGTTCATACACTGGCAAGTGCTAATGAAATCGATCGTGTCATGACATGGGAGTTAAGCCAGACAGTAGCCGGTGTGATTATGGAGCCAATTATTACCGGGGGCGGAATTTTAATGCCTCCTGATGGATATATGGAAAAAGTAAAAGAAATTTGCGAGAAGCACGGTGCGTTGCTCATTTGTGATGAAGTTATATGTGGATTTGGACGAACAGGGAAGCCGTTTGGATTTATGAATTATGGCGTCAAACCAGATATCATAACAATGGCAAAAGGTATTACAAGTGCGTATCTTCCTTTGTCAGCAACAGCAGTTAGACGAGAGGTTTATGAGGCATTCGTAGGTAGTGATGATTATGATCGCTTCCGCCATGTAAATACGTTCGGAGGAAATCCTGCTGCTTGCGCTTTAGCTTTGAAGAATTTAGAAATTATGGAGAATGAGAAACTCATTGAACGTTCCAAAGAATTGGGTGAACGACTGTTATATGAGCTAGAGGATGTAAAAGAGCATCCAAACGTAGGGGATGTTCGCGGAAAGGGCCTTCTTTTAGGCATTGAACTAGTGGAAGATAAGCAAACAAAAGAACCGGCTTCCATTGAAAAGATGAACAAAGTCATCAATGCTTGTAAAGAAAAAGGCCTAATTATTGGTAAAAATGGTGACACTGTTGCAGGTTACAATAATATTTTACAGCTTGCTCCTCCATTAAGCATCACAGAGGAAGACTTTACTTTTATCGTTAAAACAATGAAAGAATGTTTATCCCGCATTAACGGGCAGTAAAACTCCCACCTCAAAATGCGGCTGGAGCAAAGAAGTTAGGTGGGAGATCAACTGCCCGTAAAAGCCCGATTGGTGAGGGCTAATAATCAGTGGGGGATGAACAAAAACCCCCCCACTGATTAAAGTTTCACTTTAGCTCAACTTTAATTAATTATTGATAAATCTTGTTAAAAAGCGGATGAGCCTATTAGGAGATGTAACTTTAAATACTGAATGAATTACTCGAAAAGAGTAATTCCGAAAGGGTTGAGTTTATGAAAGCTGATGTTGTATTGATAAATGGAGAAGTTATTACAGTAGACCAAAAGAATACAGTAGTCGAAGCTGTAGCAATAAAAGATAATCATATCGTAGTTGTTGGCTCAAATCAGGAGGTTAAGAGTTTTATAGGAGAAAATACGGATGTAATTGACCTGCAAGGGAAAACGCTTCTTCCTGGATTCATTGATTCGCATCTTCACATCATTTCTCATGGACTAAATCAGTTGGCTGTCAGTTGTAAAGCTGAACATATTGATTCTATCGATGCTTTATTAGATGATCTGAAAAAGAAGGCCTTAGAAACGCCAAAAGGTGAATGGATACGTGCTTGGGGCTTTAATGAAACCGCTGTGAAGGAAAAGCGTTATCCAACAATTACTGAGCTCGATGAAATTTCAGCTGAACACCCTATTATTATAACTCGTACTTGTCACCACATAAGCGTGGTGAACAGCAAAGCGTTAGAAATTGCGCAAATTAACGAGAACACACCGGATACGAGTGGGGGAGTTATTGAAAAAAATCAGGCAGGAAGGCTTACAGGAAAGTTAATTGAAGCAGCAAATATGAGTATGAGCGAGGTTGCAAGTTATACAGAAAGTGAAATGATGAAGGCTGTGAAAATTGCATCAGATCATTTCGTTGCAGCTGGCATAACAAGTATACATGACGCAGGTGGAGATGGACCGGAGAGTTTTCGTTTACTACAGCGAGCTGTGAAGAGTAGGGATATTCGTGTCCGAATATATGCAATGATATGTCAAATAAATAACTCTCATGAATTTGTTAATAAAATGGTCGAAGCTGGTGTGGTAACTGGTACCGGAGATGAAAGATTCAAAGTTGGACCAGCTAAATTGTTTACAGATGGAAGTAGCACGGGGCCTACAATTGCAACCCGTAAGTCATATTCAAGTGACCCTAACAATTACGGCATTCTTTATTATAGTGAGGAAGAAATCTATAAGGTTTTAGGTGAAGCGCATAAAAAAGGTTATCAAATCACTGTACATGCACAAGGTGATAAAGCTATTGAAATGTATTTGAATTGTGTAGAAAGGGCGCTAGAGGAATCACCAAGAAAAAATCACCGTCATCGAATCGAGCATGCGGGAATTTCTTCACCAGATTTACAAGAGAGAATGAAAAAACTCGAGATGATTCCTATTCCAAATCCTCCATTTCCATATGAATTCGGAGAGATATATGTAGAGCACTATGGTGATCGTGTTAATCACATGTACGCTGCTCGTGATTTTATTGATCGTGGCATCATTGCAGCAGGTAGTTCGGATGCACCAGTTACTGACTATAATCCTTTATTAGGAATTCATGTTGCTGTCAATAGAAAAACTAAGTCTGGAATAGAGGTTGGTGCTAATCAATCTATAAGCGTAATGGAAGCTATTAAACTATACACATGGAATGGTGCTTATGCGAGTTTTGAAGAAGAGATAAAAGGAAGCATAGAGGTCGGAAAACTGGCGGATTTAGTTATATTAAATGACAGCATTTTAAGTGTCAATCCAAACCAAATTAAAGATTTAAAAGTAGAAACAACAATTATTGATGGTGAAATTATCTATCAAAAAGAACAATCAGTGAAAATGTAGCAATAAAAAAACGCCCCTTCAATTGTGAGAATGATTTTAACAATTGAAGGGGCGTTTCAGTTGTTTAGTTGCGCTTTTCAAATCGTATTAATTTTCCGAGAGAATTGAAAGGATATTCGTCTACTAACAAATATTCAGATTATGAACACTAGAAAACGAACACAACCTATCATATAATTGAAAGACTATATTTTAAAATCAATGTTAATATTACCCTCCTATAAGTATTAACATGCGTAATTGAGGTGTTTTCTTTGTTGTTTTATGATCGAATTTCTATAATGGCCCCTCCTGTTCCATAGCTAAGGAAAGTCTATTCATTTCTGAGATTTTCAAAGTTATAGGAGGGTATTAAAAGTGAAAAAAGTCTCAGTACCATCACTTTGGTTAATGATTATTCTTGTGGCATTTCCGCAAATTAGTGAAACGATTTACACACCGTCTTTACCGGATATTTCAAAGGCGTTGCACGTAAGTAATAATGAGGTACAGTTAACACTTAGTGTTTATTTTGCTGGATTTGCTTTAGGTGTATTTTTTATTGGATGGTTATCAGATATAATTGGTCGTCGCCCAGCAATGTTATTTGGAATTGTAGTATATGGCGCTGGAAGTTTCTTATGCTATATTGCAAATTCTATTGAATTTTTATTGTTTAGTCGTTTTATTCAAGCATTTGGAGCAAGTGCTGGTTCAGTTGTGACACAAACGATTCTTCGTGAAAGTGTAGAGGGGCATAAACGTCATGTTATGTTTGCTCAAATTTCGGCAGTCATTGCTTTTACACCAGCGATAGGTCCACTAATTGGGGGCTTTCTTGATCAAATGTTTGGATTTAAAATAGTATTTTTAAGTTTAGTTGTTATGAGTGTTGGGATTTTGTTATATACGTTTGTTTCGCTTCCGGAAACAAAAACGGACGCAATAACGGGTAAAATAAATGTATTTTCTGTATTAAAACGGTTGATTACAAATCCGAAAGTAGTAACGTATGGATTATTAATTGGAGGAGCGAATGGTGTTTTATTTAGCTACTATGCAGAAGCGCCGTTTATCTTTATTGAATACTTTCAGTTATCGCCTAGTATGTACGGATTTCTAGGAATTGTTGTTGCTTCCGCTTCTATTATTGGAGCGAAAGTTTCAAAGCGGTTACTTGCTACTTATAAACCAGAGAAAATTATATATATCGGTTGTCTTGTAATGACAGGAGGAGCTATCTTCTTAACTGTTATTAATTCATTTGGATCAAATCCAAACATAATATATATGATTGGATTTTTAGTAGCGATGTTTATATTGCTATTAGGAATTGGGGTAGCGTTACCGAATTGTCTTAGCTTAGCATTAGTAGATTTTCAAGATGTCATTGGTACAGCTGGAGCATTGTTTAGCTTAGGCTACTATGTAATTGTAACGATGACAATTTGGGGAATGAGTCAGCTTCATACGGGCTCGTTAATGGTGATGCCGCTTTATTTTCTGGCTATAGTAGTTATCATGATGGTATTTACTAAAGTGTTTATTTTAGGTAAACAAACTTCAAAAATGATTTAAATATGAAATTGTAAAAGAGTCTCATTTTTTAATGAGACTCTTTTATATTTTATGAACATAACTATAGGTATGAATATGTAATTAATGTTAAAATGTAGCAAAGTTGTATAGTTATAGTTATAGTTATAGTTATAGTTATTGGGGAGGGTGAAAATATGTTAATGAACCTAGTATGCGCTCTACTAATCATTTCCGGACTTATTATAGTTGTGAGAAAAAATTTCATTTTAAATCATTATCTTTGTAATTTAATGGCATTCTTTTGCGCTTATATGACAACATCTTCCTACGTATTAGAGCAACTTTCGTTAACAAAAACTATATTGATACTATGTTTGTTGCTGATAACTTTTATTCTTATATACTCACATTTCGAGATTAGAGGGCTCGCTTTTAACGATTATACGGTATTTAATCTACCTTCTAGCCGAGTGAATATATTAGTGAAAGACGGGTTAACCGAAGCGAACATAGAATTTACATTGGATAAAAATAATATATATTTATCAGAATCTCCTGTTAAAATTCGAATATTGAATAGGCCATTACATACAACTAATATTTTATTTAGAAAATGCCCAGAGGATATAAAGACAAAAATTAAAGGTATTATTAAGGAAAAGATAAAAGCTGAGGAGAAGAGTTTTCCTCTTTCCGGTGTATTGTTGATTGTTTTAAGTGCGGTTATATTTTTCTTAAAGTAGGAGATGGGAAAGAGAATTTTCAGCTGTGATAATGGGATAATTAAGAAAAGTAGAAGTTAGTGACTTTGTAGTTCTACTAATATATTAAATTTCTGCGTGATACGTTAATCGCATGTGTAAGCAATTACAGTACAAACTATAAAGAGTGAAGTATATACAGTATGAAACCGAGGCGGATATTTTCTCCTCGGTTATTTATATTGTAATAACATTCATACCGGAATCATATTGAATAGATGTATTTTATTGTTAATTTAGTTAAAAATTAATCAAACTAATATATAATAATTTACTGAAAAAATAATTGAACTTTTCAGATAAATGAATTAATATGAAGTGAGCAATTTTAAATTTTATAGAAAATAGGAAGATGAGGGGTTTTGGAAATTTTATAAGAGGCAAAATGAGATTTTAGGATAGCTTTAAAGTTAGTCTAAAATGACGTTTGTTTCATCATTTTCAGGGCCAAACAGGAATTAGGGTACACCATCTTACTTTAAATGCGGCTATGAATCATCTAAGAGGGGGAAATGAAGTGGCAAACAAAGAATTGAAACGAGGTTTAGAAGCACGTCATATTCAAATGATTGCTTTAGGCGGAACAATTGGTGTTGGTTTGTTTATGGGGTCAGCCAGCACGATTAAATGGACAGGTCCGTCAGTAATGCTTGCATATGCAATCGCAGGTGTTTTCATCTTCTTCATTATGCGTGCCATGGGAGAAATGTTGTATATGGAGCCAAGCACAGGTTCATTTGCGACATTTGGTCACAAATATATTCATCCGTTAGCTGGTTATATGACAGCGTGGAGTAACTGGTTCCAGTGGGTTATTGTTGGGATGTCAGAGATTATCGCAGTTGGAGCGTATATGAAATATTGGTTCCCGGATTTACCGGCTTGGATACCTGGTATTATCGCGATGGTTATTCTTGGTGCGGCTAACTTAATTTCGGTTAAGTCATTTGGTGAATTTGAATTTTGGTTTGCGATGATTAAAATCGTTACGATTTTATTAATGATTATTGCCGGATTCGGCCTCATTTTCTTCGGAATTGGGAATGGAGGAGAAGCAATCGGCATATCTAATCTTTGGGCAAACGGCGGTTTCTTCACAGGTGGTTTTTCAGGATTCTTCTTTGCATTATCACTTGTAGTTGGGGCGTATCAAGGTGTGGAATTAATCGGGATTACTGCTGGTGAAGCGAAAGATCCGAAGAAGACACTTACTAGAGCAATTCAAAGTACAATTTGGCGTATTTTAATTTTCTATATTGGTGCTATTTTCGTTATTGTAACTGTTTATCCTTGGGATCAATTAAGTTCAATTGGTAGTCCGTTCGTAGCAACTTTTGCGAAAGTTGGTATTACGGCAGCTGCGGGACTTATTAACTTCGTTGTTATTACAGCCGCAATGTCTGGTTGTAACAGTGGTATTTATAGTGCTGGACGTATGCTTTATACACTAGGTGTAAATGGACAAGCACCGAAATACTTTACGAAGATCTCGAATAACGGTGTACCTTTATTCGGTACAGTTGGTGTAATTGTCGGTTTAGCGGTTGGTGTTGTTTTAAGTTATATTGCACCAAAAAACTTATTCGTATATGTATATAGTGCGAGTGTACTTCCAGGTATGGTGCCATGGTTTGTCATTTTAATTAGTCAAATTCGTTTTAGAAAAGAAAAGGGAGCAGAGATGAAAGATCATCCATTCAAAATGCCATTTGCTCCTGTTACAAACTATTTAACAATTGCCTTTTTAATTATGGTATTAATCGGAATGTGGTTTAACGATGATACACGTATTTCACTAATTGTAGGTATTGTTTTCTTAGCTATCGTAACAATTAGTTTCTATGCTTTCGGAATAGGGAAGCGAGCTCCGTTAGACGTTCAAAATGATCAAGAGATTTCAAGTAAATAAAGGTAATAAAAAAGTCCGATTTCTTATTTAGAAATCGGACTTTTTGTTATTAAAATTTCTCTAATACAATCTTCCCAATTGTACGTCCACTCTCAAGCAATGCATGTGCCTTTTTAAGATTTTCTGCATTAATTGGTGTTAACGTATCATTTAAAGTAGTTTGAAGAATACCTTCATCTAATAGCTCGCTTACTTTATTTAAAAGTTCGTGCTGCGTACTCATATCACCAGTTTCATACATCGCTTTTGTAAACATAAACTCCCAAACGAATGTGGCACTTTTATTTTTTAAAATCCCCATCTCAAGAGGATGCTCATTTTCTACGATAGAGCAAATTTTCCCTTGTGGTTTAATGATGTCACCCATCGCATGCCAATGCTGATCAGTATTGTTTAAGCAGAAGATATAATCTACATCTTTTAGCCCAAATTCTAATATTTGATCTTTTAAAGGTTGGTGATGATTAACTATATAATCGGCACCGAATTTTTCCACCCAGTGTATAGTTTCGTTGCGGGATGCGGTTGCGATTACGTTTAGTCCAGCCCATTTAGCTAACTGAATAGCAATCGAGCCAACACCACCAGCTCCGCCGATAATTAAAATGTTTTTAAATGAATTTTCATCTTTCTTATTATAATCAATCCCTAAACGTTCAAACAAACCTTCCCATGCGGTAATGGCTGTTAAAGGAAGTGCTGCAGATTCAGCATCACTTAACGTTTTTGGTTTTTTACCAACAATTCTTTCATCAACTAAATGGTATTCACTGTATGTACCTTGCCTTGTAATGCTTCCAGCGTAAAACACTTCATCGCCTTCTTTAAATAACGTACAACCATCGCCAGTTTGCACGACAACACCACTAGCATCCCAGCCAAGTATTTTTGCTATATCTTCTTTTTTATCTTTCGGAGATCGAACTTTTGTATCAACTGGATTAACGGAAATAGCGTTAATTTTTACAAGTATATCTCTTCCTGTGGCAACAGGTCTTTCAACTTCAATATCAATTAAACTGTTTTCTTCTTCAATAGGTAAGTATTCATGTAAACCAATTGCTTTCATTTCTATTCCCTCCATTAAAGTAAGAGTTTTTCTCTTTTATTATAGTAGGTAAAGTGTCATTATGTAAAAAGTTGAGTCCTTTCCATTTTCTAAAAGGCCTGTTTCAGCCGCATTTAGTACTTTGTAACTGGAGAGGACCAGCCATCGTTTTGATTTTATAAGCGTCGGATGAAAGGTATACTTATTTTTCCAGTGTACCTTGCAATGAACAATACCGAGTGTTATATTATACTTGTAGTTACTTATTATAAAACAGTACTAAATAATAAACAGTAGTAGATGTCAATTAGAATAGGGTGAATGAATATTGAATGTACAATTTAAAAAAGGAGTTTTAGAACTTTGTGTTCTTGTCTTACTTGATCAGCAAGACCGTTATGGGTATGAATTAGTTCGAAGTATTTCCAATCAAATTGAAATATCAGAAGGGTCTGTTTATCCTCTACTTCGTAGATTAACTAAAGAAGAATATTTTACAACGTATTTACAGGAGTCTTCAGAAGGGCCTTCAAGGAAGTATTATACACTGACGGATAAAGGTAGAACGTATTTGTACCAACTTTTGGAGGAATGGAATGAGTTCTCACAAGGTGTCAATCAATTAATAAAAGAAGGTGTACGTAATGACGAAAAATAAATTTTTACAACAATTAAATGCATCTCTAAAAAGATTATCTGAAAAAGAGCGTGCAGATATTTTAAAAGATTATGAAGAACATTTTACTTTCGGATTAGAGGAAGGGAAAAGTGAAGAAGAAATTGTAGCTTCATTAGGTTCTCCAGCTCAAATCGCCAAAGAGTTATTAGCAGATTATCATATTGAGAAAGTAACAACAAGTGCAACAACAGGAAATGTTTTTCGGGCAATTTGGGCAGTAATTGGATTAGGTTTTTTCAATTTGTTAATCGTACTTGGACCTGCAATTACATTAGCGGCATTGATTTTTTCAGGATGGGTTCTAGGTATCTCATTTTTAGGTGCACCATTACTTGTTTTAGTTGATACTATTATACATCCAAATACATTCTTGTTATTTAATCTTTTCGTTTGTTTAGCACTTTGTGGACTTGGATATTTCATTGTTATTGCTATGTTATTTTTGACGAAGCTAGCAAAGAATGGATTTGTTCGTTATTTAAAGTTCAATATAGCACTAGTAAAAGGTGGTTTGAAGCATGATAAATAAAAAAAGTCTTTCAATTATTGCAGGTATTATTTTCATTATTGGTATTATCGGAAGTTTATTCACTTATCGTTCAATTGCTGCAGTACCAATTTCAGAAGAAAAGGTCATTAATAATAATGTGTCAAGCGTCATTATCGATACGAATAACGTTCGTGTTAACATCAATCCTACAACAGATAGTAACATTAAAGTAAAATTAGATGGCGAAGTTAATCCTAACATAAAAAGAACATTAGCTACGGATGAGAAAGATTCGACGCTTCTTATTTCTTACAAAGAAAAACAACAGAGCTGGTTCAATTTTAATATTTCTGAAGTATTGGCGCCATTAACATTAAATGTGTATCTACCCGAAAAACAATATGATTCATTAAAAGTTTCTAATAGTAATGGTTTCGTTTCTATAAAAAAATTAAACACAACGCATTTGAATGCAAATACAAACAATGGACGTGTTGAATTAAGAGAAATCAATTCGCCAAAAATTATCGCGGAAACAAACAATGGAATTATGGATTTCAAAGATATATTGGCACAAAATATTCATGTGAAATCGAGCAACGGACGAATAATGCTAGACCATGTTGAAGGTGAAATAGAGGGGCAAACTAAAAATGGAAGTCTTACTCTGAAAACGAATGAACTGGATCGAAATCTCAATTTTACGGCTCACAATGGAAAAATTAATATTGAAACCGAAAAAGAACCAACTAATGTGCAATTTAATGTTTCTGTCGACAATGGCAACGCGAATATCCTGGATAAATATAACGGGAATACGGTTATTGGAAAGGGAGAAAATGTAATTAAATTAAACACACATAACGGAAATATTACAGTAAAAAAACAATAGCATATTATCTTTTATAAACTCAGCTCGCCACACATAAAGAGCAATAATAAATAAGAAAAATAACCGACTCCTTTTCTCAACATGTAGGTAGTCGGTTATTTTATATGTAACATTCGTTTAAGTGTGTATCCTTTCCATTCGTATACTAGCGTTTGTTTCTGTATTGCTTAAAGTACTTTCTTACTTCGAACTTTATTTCAGAATACAAACAGTTGTTTTATTACTCTCGATTTTTAGGAGGTAACGAATAGTAATTAACGATGTAAGGAGAATTTGTGAATGACTCGAAAATAATAGCTGAAACAATGAAAAGTGAGAAGGAGTTTATTTCTAACAAGAGGAATTCTTTACTGTATTGTTTTATCCGAAACTAAATGTAAAGGTGGATACATAATGACGGTAAAAAAGCTTTATTTCGTCCCAGCAGGTCGTTGTATGTTGGATCATTCGTCTGTTAACAGTACATTAACACCAGGAAAATTATTAGACTTACCGGTTTGGTGTTATCTTTTGGAGACTGAAGAAGGACCTATTTTAGTAGATACAGGTATGCCAGAAAGTGCGATTAATAATGAAGGCCTTTTTAACGGTACATTTGTTGAAGGACAGATTTTACCGAAAATGACTGAAGAAGATAGAATCGTGAATATTTTAAAACGCGTTGGTTATGAGCCGGAAGACCTTCTGTATATTATTAGTTCTCACTTACATTTTGATCATGCAGGAGGAAATGGTGCTTTTACAAATACACCGATTATTGTGCAGCGTGCTGAATATGAGGCGGCACAACATAGTGAAGAATATATGAAAGAATGTATATTGCCGAATTTGAAATACAAGATCATTGAAGGGGATTATGAAGTCGTACCAGGAGTTCAATTATTGTATACACCAGGACATACTCCGGGGCATCAGTCGCTATTCATTGAGACAGAGAACTCTGGCCCAGTGTTATTAACGATCGATGCATCGTATACGAAAGAAAATTTTGAAGATGAAGTGCGGTTCGCTGGATTTGATTCGGAATTAGCTTTATCTTCAATTAAACGTTTAAAAGAAGTTGTTAGGAAAGAGAACCCAATTGTTTTCTTTGGACATGATATAGAGCAGGAAAAGAGTTGTAAAGTGTTCCCTGAATATATATAAATAGAAAAAGTCATGGGCCTAGTTGAAGTGCACCCCAATTGTTAGACACGGTCTAACAATTGGAGGTGCATTTTTTATGGCTAAATTTTCTTCAAAAGAAAAAATCCAAGCGGTGAAACGATATTTAGATGGTTCAGAAAGTGGAGAAACAATTGCTAAATCTATAGGAGTTACTCCTGTTTTACTTCGCGAGTGGATTAGACGATATGAATATTCAGGTGAAAAGGCCTTTGAAAAGCGCTATACATTCTACTCAGCTCAGTATAAACTCTAG
>NZ_JBFUIV010000014.1:0-136442 GCF_056401715.1 Bacillus sp. P4_E1 | reverse complement strand
CAACTGTTGGGATAATGCTTGTATGGAAAACTTCTTCAGTCACTTTAAGGCAGAGTGTTTTCATTTATACTCCTTCCGTAAAGCGAATGAGGTCAAACTTGCCGTGCGTAAATATATGCACTTTTATAATCATCAAAGATTTCAAAAGAAATTAAATAACCTGAGTCCATATAAATATAGAACTCAGGTTGCTTAGTTGCGCTTTTTAAATACTGTCTACTTGACAGGGGTCACTGCATCCCCCGCGGTCGTCTTTTTTCGTGTTACGCTGTAATCCAAGCTTCGTTTGCTGGATTTTTACGCCACTCTTGTAACTTTTTCGTTTCAGCTTGTCCGATCATACCTTTTTCTGCTGCAACTTCAGTTAATGCACTGTAATCACTTAAAGAATATGATGCTACGTTTGCTACTTCTAGTTTCTCTTTTCCTGACTCAAGCTCGTATGTGAAGATTGATACGATTCCTAATACTTCACAGCCAGCTTCGCGAAGTGCTTCTACACATGTAATTGCACTACCGCCAGTTGAAATTAAGTCTTCTACTACTACTACTTTTTGACCTTTTTCAGCTTTTCCTTCGATTTGGTTCCCTTTACCGTGACCTTTTGCTTTACTACGCACGTAGCACATTGGTAAATCCATACGATCGCTTACCCATGCAGCGTGCGCAATACCAGCAGTTGCTGTTCCTGCAATAACTTCTACAGTTGGGAAGTGCTCTTTAATTAACTCTTCTAATCCAGCTGCAATCGCTTGGCGTACTTTTGGATAAGATAAAGTTAAACGATTATCACAATAAATTGGTGATTTTATACCAGAAGACCAAGTAAATGGGTCATTCGGTTGTAAAAATACTGCTCCAATTTCTAATAAATGCGATGCGATTTCTTTTTTCATACTGTTACACCTTCCCACTGTTGTTTTACTGTTTTATACGCTTCAAGCGGATTTTCTGCTTTTGTAATACTACGTCCAACTACGATGTAGCTTGAACCAAGTTCCCTCGCACGTTTCGGTGTTGCTACGCGCACTTGGTCATTTACATCATCGCTTGCAAGACGAATCCCCGGTGTTACTGTTACAAATTCATTTCCGCATACTTCACGTAATTTTGGTACTTCAAGTGTTGAACAAACAACTCCATCAAGTCCACTTTCTTTCGTTAATTTTGCATAATGAGCAACCGCTTCTTCTAACGTTTTCTCAATGCCAATCTCTTTTTTCATCATAGCTTCCGAAGTGCTTGTTAATTGTGTAACGGCAATACAAATCGGTCTCTCTTTTCCTTCTTGCTTACCTTCCTCTAATCCCTCAATCGCAGCTTTCATCATACTGCTTCCCCCAGCAGCATGAACATTTACCATATCTACATCTAGACTAGCTAGGCTACGCATAGCGCTTTTTACCGTATTCGGAATATCATGAAGTTTTAAATCTAGGAAGATTTTATGTCCTTTTTCTTTTAAGTACGTAATAATTGCAGGACCTTCTTTGTAAAACAACTCCATACCAACTTTGACAAATAACTCTTCCCCTTCAAAGTGGTGTAAGAATTGTTCTACCTCTTGTTTCCCTGGAAAATCTAGTGCAACGATTAACGACTGTGACATGTTTGCTTCCAGCTCCTTCCTTGACATTCCGAAATATGATCAAATCCTAATTCATCTAGTAATGCTGGTAATTCTTCAATAATTGTCGGACATACGAACGGATCGATAAAGTTCGCCGTTCCAACTGCAACCGCGCTTGCGCCAGCATAGAAGAATTCAATTACATCTTCCGCTGTTTCAATACCACCCATTCCGATGATCGGAATGTTAACAGCTTGACTTACTTCATGTACCATACGAATTGCTACTGGCTTAATCGCAGGCCCTGATAGTCCGCCCGTACGGTTTGCTAAAATTGGTTTTGCAGTTTTTAAATCTAGACGCATACCAAGCAATGTATTAATCATCGTTAAACCGTCCGCACCCGCATTTTCAATTGCTTTTGCAATTTCCACAATGTTTGCCACGTTCGGTGACAATTTCACATATACCGGTACTTCAGAAACCTCTTTTACTCGCTTCGTTAAATCAGCAGCAATTTCAGGATTTGTACCAAAAGCGATACCACCCGTTTTTACGTTTGGACAAGAAATATTTAATTCTAGCGCATGAACATTAGGTGCCTTTGAAATCGCCTTCGCAACCGCTACGTAATCCTCAGCTTGTGAACCCGCAACGTTTGCAATAATCGGAAGATCAAATTGCTCGAGAAAAGGTAATTCAGAATTCATTACCTTTTCTAATCCAGGATTTTGAAGCCCGATTGCATTTAGCATTCCGCCTGGTGTTTCAGCAACACGAGGCGTTGGGTTTCCATAACGAGGTTGTTCTGTTGTCGCTTTAATCATAATTGATCCAAGTACACTTAAATCATAGAACTGTGCATACTCACGACCAAATCCGAAGCAACCAGATGCTGGGATGATTGGATTTTTTAATGATAACCCTGGTAATTCAACTTGCAATCTGTTCATAGTACAACCTCCCCGATTGGAAATACTGGTCCGTCGCTACACACCTTCTTGTAAGAATGTCCACTCGGATCTGCTTGCAAATGGCATACACATGCGAAACATGCTCCGATACCACAGCCCATACGTTCTTCTAATGAAATGTAGGCTTTTCTCTCCTTATAGCGTCCTTCTAATGCACGAAGCATCGCTAAAGGTCCACATGAGTAGAGAATGTCAAAGTCAATTCCATAGCTATCGATTACATCTGTTACAAACCCTTTTGTACCATGTGTACCATCAACTGTTGCAACATACGTATCACCAAGTTCTGCGAATTTCTCTTCATAGAAGACAACATCTTTCGTTTGGAAACCTAAGATGTGAATAACGCGTACTCCTTTTGCTACAAGACGCTGTGACAATTCATATAGTGGTGGTACACCAATTCCCCCACCAACTAATAGAGCCGTTTGTCCAGATTCCGCTTCTTCTACAGGAAATCCATGACCAAGTGGTCCTAACACATCTACAAGTTCACCTTGTTTTCTTTTCGCTAATGTTTTTGTCCCTTGTCCTTCCGCACGATATAGCATTGTAAATTCGTTCTTGTCTTGATCGACATTACAAATACTAATTGGGCGGCGCAGAAGGGGCGTAATGCCCTCTGCTACCTTAATGTGTACAAACTGTCCTGGATCGTTCATTTGCTGCACTAAATCCCCTTGAAGCACTAATTCGTAAATGTTTTTTGCGATTTCTTTTTGGTTAACGACGATCATATTTTGCTTTTGCATCATGCATGTACCACCTCGTGACGCTTCGTTTGCGTAATTTCTTTCATTGAATGAGCTGAGAATGTCATAGATTCTAATACTCTCAAGATTGCTCTTGTTGTATCAAGTGATGTTAAGCAAGCCACACCATTTTCTACTGATTCACGGCGAATGCGGAAACCATCACGCGCTGGTTGTTTTCCTTTTGTTAATGTATTGATTACAAACTGCGCTTTCCCTTGACGGATAATATCAAGTAAGTTGTAGTCTTCAGAATCAATTTTGTTTACAACTTGCACCGGAATGTTTTGTTCTGTTAGCGATTGTGCTGTTCCTGCTGTTGCTAATAAGTTATAGCCGATTTCATGGAAGCGTTTTGCAATTTCCAGCGCTTCTTCTTTATCTTTATCCGCTACAGTGATGATTACTGATCCGTGCGTTGGAATGTTAATTCCTGAAGCAACAAGTCCTTTATATAATGCTTTTTCAAGCGTTAAATCTTTACCCATTACTTCCCCTGTTGATTTCATTTCAGGCCCTAATGTTGTATCAACTGAGCGTAGTTTCGCAAATGAGAATACCGGTGCTTTTACATACACTTCCTTCTCTTCTGGGTGATAGCCAGTTCCATATCCTTGTTCTACAAGGTTTTGACCTAAAATAACTTTCGTTGCGATATTTGCCATCGGTACGCCTGTAATTTTACTTAAGAATGGTACTGTACGGCTCGCACGTGGATTTACTTCAATTACATACACTTCATCTTTGAATACTACAAACTGAATGTTTAGTAATCCAACAATGTTTAAACCTTTTCCAAGCCCAATTGTATGTTCAATAATTTGTTCTTTTAGTTTTTCAGATAAGCTCTGTGGTGGATATACTCCAATTGAATCCCCAGAGTGAACTCCAGCGCGTTCGATATGTTCCATAATACCTGGAATGAATACATTCTCACCGTCTGAAATTGCATCTACTTCAATTTCTTTACCAACCATATAACGGTCGATTAATACTGGGTGATCTGCGTGAACTTTAACCGCATTTTTCATGTAGTGCAGTAATTCTTCTTGACGATATACGATTTCCATCGCACGTCCACCTAGTACGTAAGATGGTCTTACTAATACTGGGTAACCAATTTTGTCAGCGATCGCTACTGCTTGCTCTACAGTCGTTGCTGTTTTACCAACTGGTTGCGGGATACCAAGCTTTGTTAAAGCTGCTTCAAACTTATCACGATCTTCTGCACGGTCTAAATCTTCAAGTGATGTTCCTAAGATTTTCACACCATGTGCTTCTAATTTAGCCGCTAAGTTAATTGCCGTTTGTCCGCCGAATTGGACGATAACACCTTCTGGCTTTTCTAAATCGATAATGTGCATTACATCTTCGATTGTTAATGGTTCAAAGTATAATTTGTCAGAAATACTGAAGTCTGTTGAAACTGTTTCTGGGTTGTTATTAACAATGATTGCCTCATATCCAGCTTCTTTTATTGCCCATACAGAGTGAACTGTTGCATAATCAAACTCAACACCTTGACCAATACGGATTGGACCAGATCCTAGTACAACTACACTCTTACGATCTGTTACAATCGATTCATTCTCGTCACCATATGTGCTGTAGTAGTATGGTGTTGCAGATTCAAACTCTGCCGCACAAGTATCTACCATCTTATAAACAGGAGTCATATTGCTTTCTTTACGCATATCGTAAATTTCACGCTCTGTTTTGTTCCAAGCATTGGCGATGTAATGGTCACTGAAGCCCATTTCTTTAGCAGATTGTAACACTTCCATATTTCCTACATTCGCTTTTACTTCGCGTTCCATGTTTACGATATTTTCAATTTTTTGTAAGAAGAAGAAGTCCATTTCACACCATTCGTTGATTTCTTCTTTCGTTACACCTTGACGGATTGCTTCTGCTACAACGAACAGACGCTCGTCATCAGCTTTTATAATACGCTTTTTCATCGTTTCTTTATCAAGCTCTTTTAAGTGGTCTAACTCTAGGTGATAAACGCCAAGCTCTAAAGAACGAATCGCTTTTAATAATGATTGTTCTAAGTTACGTCCGATTGACATAACTTCACCAGTTGCCTTCATTTGTGTACCAAGTGTTCTGTTTGCTGATTCAAACTTATCAAATGGCCAACGTGGAATTTTTGAAACAACATAGTCTAATGCTGGCTCGAAGCAAGCATATGTTTTTTGTGTTACTGGGTTTATAATTTCATCTAATGTTAAACCGACTGCAATTTTCGCCGCTAGCTTCGCAATTGGATATCCAGTTGCTTTAGATGCTAGTGCAGACGAACGACTCACACGCGGGTTTACTTCGATTACATAGTATTGGAAGCTATGTGGATCAAGTGCAAGCTGAACGTTACATCCACCTTCAATTCCTAATGCACGAATAATTCTTAATGAAGTGTTTCGTAACATTTGATACTCACGGTCACTTAATGTTTGGCTCGGTGCTACAACGATAGAATCACCTGTGTGAACCCCAACCGGATCGATATTTTCCATGTTACATACTACAATCGCGTTATCATTCGAATCACGCATTACTTCATATTCAATTTCCTTACAACCGGCAATACTCTTTTCTAATAAACATTGTGTTACTGGACTATGTTTTAATCCACCTGATACGATTTCAATTAGTTCTTCTTCATTATTACAGATTCCGCCACCTGTTCCCCCCATTGTAAATGCTGGGCGAACAATAACTGGATAACCAATTTCTTTTACAAATTCATGTGCTTCTTCCAGCGTATGAATAATCGTGCTAGATGGAATTGGTTCATTTAATTCCTGCATTAATGTACGGAATAAATCACGATCCTCGGCTTGCTCGATTGCTGATAATTTTGTTCCTAAAATTTCAACTCCGCACTCTTCAAGTATGCCTGATTTCGCAAGTTCAACAGCCATGTTTAGGCCTGTTTGACCACCTAATGTTGGTAGGAGTGCATCTGGACGTTCTTTACGAATGATACGGCTTACGAATTCTAATGTTAATGGTTCTATATATACTTTATCTGCTGTTGCAGTATCTGTCATAATTGTTGCTGGGTTAGAGTTAACAAGGATTACTTTGTAACCTTCTTCTCTAAGAGATTGACAAGCTTGTGTACCAGAGTAATCAAACTCTGCTGCTTGCCCAATTACAATTGGTCCTGATCCGATTACTAAAATTGTGTTAATGTCTAGGCGTTTTGGCATAACTCTTCCCCTTCTTTCTTGAAGTTTTCAATCATTGCTAAGAAATCTTCGAATAAATCATTTGCATCTTCTGGTCCTGCAGAAGCTTCTGGATGGTATTGCACTGTAAATGCTGGGAACTTCGTATGACGAAGACCTTCTACTGTTCCATCATTTAAAGCAACATGTGTAATTTCCAGTTCTGTATTTCCAACTGATTCTTCTTCTACTGCGTAACCATGGTTTTGAGATGTAATTGCTACTTTTCCAGTTGCAAGATTTTTTACTGGATGATTTAAACCACGGTGACCGAATTTTAACTTACTTGTATTCGCACCAGATGCCAGGGCGAACAATTGATGTCCTAGGCAAATCCCGAATAAAGGAACTTTACCAATAATTTCTTTTAACATTTCAATTGCTTCTGGTACATCTTTTGGGTCCCCAGGTCCATTACTTAACATAATTCCATCTGGGCTAAGGCGTAGAATTTCTTCTGCTGTTGTATTGTAAGGTACAACAATTACATCGCAATCACGCTTATTTAATTCTCGTAAAATACCATGTTTCATTCCGAAGTCTACAAGTACAACTCGGTGTCCACGGCCTGGACTTGGATATGGATCTTTTGTTGATACGCGTTTCACATGATCTGTAAAGACAGTTGCTTTCAATTGGCTAACGATGTCCTCTACATCCACATCCATATTGCAAAGACGTCCGCGTAAAGTTCCATATTGACGAATTTTTCTTGTTAATTTTCTCGTATCAATTCCTGCTAATCCTGGGATATTTCTTTCTTTCAAGTAATCATTTAACGAAATTTCATTACGGAAGTTTGATGGATGATCACAAATTTCGTTTACGATTAAACCATTTACAGATGGGTGAATTGATTCAAAATCATCACGGTTAATGCCGTAGTTTCCAATTAATGGATACGTAAATGTTACGATTTGACCGCAGTATGATGGATCAGATAAAGTTTCTTGATATCCAGTCATCCCAGTTGTAAATACAACCTCACCTGACTTTTCTATTTCTCCTCCGAAACCTTTTCCAATTAATACTGTTCCATCTTCTAAGATAAGTTGTCTTTTCATACTAATGCACTCTCCTTTTGCCATGCGATCTTACCACCAACGATTGTCATAACCGGCCAACCTTGGCATTTCCAACCTGCGAATGGTGTGTTTTTTCCTTTTGATAAGAATGTTGTTGGATCAATTTCTTCTTCTTGTTCTAAATCGATAATTGTAATATCAGCTGTTCTACCTTCTGTTAGGCGCCCTGCTTCTAAACCGAATGTGTCAGCTGGTTTTTCTGTTAAGAATTGAATCAGTTGCTCTAATGTAATGATTCCTTTTTTCACAAGGTTCGTATATAAAAGCGGGAATGCTGTTTCAAAACCAGTAATTCCGAACGGTGCTCTTTCAATCCCTTGCGCTTTCTCTTCTGCAGTATGCGGTGCATGGTCAGTTGCGATCATATCAATTGTTCCATCTAATAGTCCTTCAATTAACGCTGCATGATCTTCTTTTCCTCGAAGCGGTGGATTCATTTTAAAGTTAGGATCAGCCGATGGGATATCATCTTCACATAATACTAAGTGATGCGGTGTTACTTCTGCTGTCACCTTAATTCCAGCACGTTTCGCGTCACGGATTACACGTACAGATCCTTTTGTACTTACGTGACATACGTGGTAGTGACAATTTGCAGCTTCCGCAAGTAAGATGTCCCGGGCAATATGTACGGATTCACATACTGATGGGATACCGTTTAATCCGTGTTTCTCAGAAAACTTCCCTTCATGTACACATCCTTTATTAATAAGTGTGTTCTCTTCACAGTGTGCAACAACTGCCATATTTAATTTCGATGCACGCTTCATTGCAGCTAACATCATGCTTGCATCTTGCACGCCTACGCCATCATCAGTGAAAGCAAACGCTCCAAGTTCTTTTAACGTTTCAAAATCGGTCATTTCAGAACCTGCTTGACGTACTGTAATTGCTCCATATGGTAATACATTTACATGTGCTTTTTCTTTAATACGCTTTTGCAGGTCTTCCATATGTTCTTTACAATCTGGTACTGGGCGTGTGTTTGGCATTGCGCAAATTGTAGTAAATCCACCTTTTGCTGCTGCAAGTGTTCCTGTTTCAATTGTTTCTTTATGTTCACCACCTGGTTCACGAAGATGAACGTGTACATCTACTAATCCAGGTGCGATTAACTTTCCATTTACATCGATTACTTCAGCATTATCTGCCGTAATATTTTCTGCTACCTTCGCAATTTTACCGTCTTGTACGAGAAGATCTGTTGCTACAATTGTTCCTTCTGCATTCATATAACGACCATTTTTAAACAAATAATTCATGTTTCATTCCTCCTAATACATTTGGTAATGCGCGTTTTAGTACAGCCATTCTTACGTAGACCCCGTTTTCCATTTGCTTGAATATGCGTGAGCGTTCACACTCGACAAGTTCACTCGCAATTTCAACATCACGGTTTACAGGGGCTGGATGCATAATAATGCTTCCTTCTTTCATACGTTTTTCTCTTTCAACTGTTAACCCATGTTGCTCGTGATACTCTTTCATAATGTCTGTTTCATAATGGTCATGACGCTCATGTTGTACACGAAGTAACATCATCACATCCACTTCTGGAACAAGTTCATCTAAACTCTTGTACGTTCCAAATGTGTTCTCTTCATCTTTCCACTCTTCTGGGCTTGCAAAGTAAATTGTCGCGCCCAGTTTCGTTAATGCTTCTGCATTAGAACGTGCTACTCGGCTATGACGAACATCCCCAACTATTGCAATCTTCAAACCTTCAAATCTTCCAAACTCTTGTTTAATTGTTAGAAGATCGAGTAGACATTGCGTTGGATGATTTCCACATCCATCTCCAGCGTTCAAGATTGGGATATTCACCTGATCTTTTAATTCATCGAAGTAACGATCTTGCTCATGGCGGATGACTACCGCTTTTGTTCCGATTGATTCTAGTGTTCTTATCGTATCGTATAAAGTTTCTCCTTTTTGTACGCTAGATGCATCTGCGGAAAAGTCTAATACTTCAAGTCCTAATCTCTTCTCAGCAACTTCAAAGCTAAATCTCGTCCTCGTACTATTCTCAAAGAACAAGTTCGCAACAAATGTTTGCTCTGTCGTTTTTCTCTCTTTTCCATTCGCGAAATCTTCTGCGTCTTTTAGGATTTCTGAAATTTCTTGTTCCGATAATTCACTCATCGTTAACAAATGGCTCATCGTCATCCCTCATCTTTCTGTTTTTTATGATAACACCATTGAATTTATATAACAATAACTGTATAAAAATACCCTAGTCTTTGAGACTAGGGTGCGTTAAAGTAGCCACCCTTTTCTATCTCACAGGACTGAATTAAAAGGTTATTTTTATGAAGCAATCTGCTTAGATTGTTTTGTTTTATTTGTTTGTTTTGTCTCTGGTAGTAGTAGATTTAATAGTACACCTACAATTGCTGCTAGCGCCATTCCTTCTACTTGGAACGATTCACCTACGTGCAGTACCGCTCCGCCAATACCAATTACTAGTATAACTGATGCAATCATTAAGTTTCGTTTGTCACCTAAGTCTGTTTTATCGTCTACCATCATACGTAAACCACTTGATGCGATTACACCGAAGAGTAAGATTGATACACCACCCATAACTGGTGTTGGAATCGAATGAATCAGTGCTGAAATCTTCCCGATAAATCCAAACATGATTGCGAACACTGCTGAACCGATGAATAAGTATACACTGTATGCTCTCGTAATTGCTAGCACACCGATGTTTTCACCGTACGTTGTATTCGGTGGTCCTCCTATTAGTGATGCGATCAATGTTGCTATCCCATCACCGAAGATTGAACGATGTAAACCTGGTTTTTCAATTAAATCTCTTTTAATAACATTTCCAAGTACAATTTGATGTCCGATATGTTCTGAAATTGTTACAAGTGCAACTGGCACCATTAAGAGTACAATTTTCCATGAAAACTCCGGAGTATATGTTACAAACGGTACTGTGAAGTCTGGTATGACAAACCATTTTGCCTCAGCTACTGGCTTTAAATCTACTAGCCCTTGGAAGTAAGCGAATATATACCCGCCGATGATTCCAAGTAGCACTGGTATGATACTGAAAAATCCTCTCCCGAATATGGAGCAAATGATTGTAATTGCTAATGTTACTAATGCTACTGAAAAGTGTGTAATGCTATACTTACCATCCGCACCGTTCATCGCCATGTTCACTGCTGTATGTGCTAAAGATAAACCGATTACCATTACGACTGGCCCAACTACGATTGGCGGAAGTAATTTCATAATCCATTCTGACCCAGATTTCTTAATTCCGAGTGAGATTAAGATGTAAACAAGTCCCGCAAGCATTCCTCCAAGCATCGCTGCTCCAGGTCCACCTGCTGTTTTCGCTGTAATAATTGGTGCAATAAAGGCGAATGATGATCCTAAATACGCTGGTACTTGACCTTTCGTTATTAGAAGAAACGCTAGCGTTCCTAATCCACTTGATATTAAAGCTACTGATGGATTCAGTCCTGTTAAAAACGGAACAAGCACTGTTGATCCAAACATCGCGAACAAATGTTGTATACTTAATAATAACCATTTTCCCGGTTTCGGTACTTCATGAATGTCTAACACTGGCTTTTGCTCCATTGTTACATCCTCCTTCAGTTTTAATTTTTGCAATAAAAAAACTCTTTGTGCCTGTGCACAAAGAGTCCTACACTTTCGTATGCCAAATTTGACATATGAAAGCCAAGACCCTTTGGCAGCCTCACAGGACTACATTTAAAAGGGCTTTACTTATCGTATATGCTTACTCGATCTTGTTGATCTGTCTCTTGCAAATCAACTTCGATACGCTCTTCACTAGATGTTGGAATGTTCTTTCCTACATAATCAGCGCGAATTGGTAATTCACGATGACCTCTATCAACAAGAACAGCCAATTGGATTTGTGATGGTCTACCTAAATCCATAAGAGCATCCATTGCTGCTCGAACTGTTCTTCCTGTATATAACACATCATCCACAAGGATAACTTTTTTCTTCGTAATATCTACAGGAATATCAGAACCTTTTACAAGTGGTTCTTTATGTTTCGATTGTAGTGTTAAATCATCACGATACAACGTAATATCTAACTCTCCTACTTCCATCTCTTTTCCTTCAATTTGACCAATTCGTTCTGCCAAACGTTGTGCAATAAAAATTCCACGTGTTTTTATTCCGACAAGAACACAATTATCGACACCTTTATTTCGTTCCACGATTTCATGACTAATTCGTGTTAAAGCGCGGCGAATCATTTGGTCATCTAAAACGACAGCTTTCTCTTGCATGCTCTACACCTCCAAGTTTTTTTCTTGCGTGAGAGTAATGGTATAAAAAAAGTCCTCTCAGCGTGTGCGAGAGGACTTTTGAAAAAAGGGTACAACATACCCTAAGTATTTCAAACCGTTACCTTCTCAACCTCACGGGGCTGTGTTAAAGGATCATTATTTAACTGTTGTCAGTATCTCAGTTTTCTTATGATTTGTCAATACTATTTCCGTAAAATATTTAGCGCTTCTTCAAACACTTCTGGAATCGGTGCCTCAAACTCAATATATTCACCAGTACGAGGGTGATCGAAACCTAAAATCCCTGCATGAAGTGCTTGTCCATTCATATCTAATGTTTTCTTCGGACCATACTTTGGATCCCCTGCAAGTGGATAACCAATATATTTCATATGAACACGAATTTGGTGTGTACGTCCCGTTTCTAAGCGGCATTCTACAAGTGTGAAATCCTTAAATCGCTCTAACACTTGGAAATGTGTAACTGCATTCTTACCATTTTCATCAACAGTCATACTTTGACGTTCTTTTTTATCACGACCAATTGGAGCGTCAATTATTCCTTTATCATGTGGAATTACACCATGTACAATCGCTTTATAACGTCTTGTTACCGTTTTTGCTACAAGTTGATTTACAAGTGATTCATGCGCCATATCATTTTTAGCAACCATTAATAATCCAGATGTATCCTTATCAATACGGTGTACTATACCAGGACGCATTACACCGTTAATACCTGATAGGTCTGTACAATGATGCATAAGTCCGTTTACAAGCGTACCCTTCGTATGCCCTGGTGCTGGATGTACTACCATGCCACGCGGCTTATTTACAACTAGTACATCGGCATCTTCATAATAAACTTCTAAATTCATATCTTCCGGTTGAATATCTAACTCTTCTGGCTCGGGAATTGTTACTGTAATTTCATCATTTCCTTTTACTTTATAATTCCCTTTAACTGATTTCCCATTTACTGTCACAACAGCATCTTTAATCCATTGCTGCACTTGTGAACGTGACCATTCACTGTTTATTTCTGCAACGAATTTATCAATTCGCTCGCTTTTTTGTTCTTCTGCAACTGTTACTTGTACTACTTCACTCATTCAATTACTCCTTCGCTTTCTTTCCTTCTAATACTGTTTGAATAATAATTAATACAACTCCAATACATAATGCTGAGTCAGCTATATTGAATACCGGATAGTTGTACGAGAAAATATACACGTGAATGAAATCCACTACTTCTTGTCTAAATACACGATCAATAAAATTGCCAATTGCTCCGCCTAAAATTAGACCTAATGAAATACCTAGAAGCTTGTCCGTTTTCGCATATTTTTTCATATAAAATACGATAAATGCTACGAAAATGACTGTAATAATGTAGAAAAACCACATTTTATTTTCTAAAATACCCCAGGCAGCTCCTCTATTTCGATGAGATGTTATGTATAATACATTATCGATAATCGGAATGCTCGTACCCAATTCCATGTTCTTTACAATTAGCCACTTCGATATTTGATCGATGGCAATGACAAATAACGCTATTACATAATATATCATTTTCATTTCCCCCACAAAGACAGTGTACCTCAAAATTTTAGCATAGCTGCTACCTTTTCACAATGAACCTTTGTAGAAGAATAAAATAAATTAAAAAAAGGTAACATAATATCGTTGTGCGTATTTCATACATTTACCTTTTCATAGAAAAATTCATGAATAGTACGAGCAGTCGGCATTGTTTTCATTTGTTTTGTAGAAATCGCTCTTCCAGTTTCTTCACAAATACCGTACATATCTATTTCCATTTTAAACAATGCACGTTCTACATCTTTTAAATCCTCTTTTATATCATGTAATAGCAATTTTTTCTTTGTCTCTTCCTTTATTTCGTATCCAAGTTCTTGCCCAAATTCCATATAGTATGTGTGCATTACTTCTTTCGCCAATCTATCTTGCAACTCTTTTCTCATCAATTGTAATTCTTCTTTTATTTCCATATAAATTTCATTCACGTGTACATTCCTCCCAGCTGCAATGTACAATTAGTGTGTCCGAAATTTCCACGCTTACCTCACACACATTTTTCCTTCATAGGAAAGAGAGTGAAAGTTATTTTGATATATCATCAACAAAAAACTGACTGCTATTATGAGCAGTCAGCTTTTTTTCATTATTTTACATAATTTTCTTTAACAACCGTTGCACAACGCTCACATAATGTTTCATGTTCTGCATCTTTACCAATTGTTTCTGAAACAACCCAACAACGTTCACACGTCTCACCTGTCGCCTGTGCTACAACTACAGCTGTATGCTCATACTTTGGTGCATCTGTTGGTGCTTCTTCAATTGTACCACCAAGTTTATACTCAGAGACGATGAATAATTGCTTTAAGTCTTCGCTAATAGACTCTAACATAGCCTTCATTTCTACAGTCGGATATAGCGTAATGCTCGCATTTAATGACTTACCAATTACTTTCTCATTACGAGCTACTTCTAACGCTTTTAAAACGTCATCACGTAATGTCATAAATGCATCCCATTTTGCTCTTAACGCTTCTGAACCCTCTACTTCTGTAGCTTCTGGCATATTAGTTAACTGTACGCTTTCTTCTTCTGCACCAGGAACATATGGCCATACTTCATCAGCTGTATGAGGTAAGATTGGCGTTACAAGTTTCGTTAATGCAACAAGAACATCATATAATACAGTTTGAATTGCACGACGATCCGCGTGATCTGCACCTTCAATGTATAAAATGTCTTTTGCAAAGTCTAAGTAGAATGAACTTAGATCAATTGTACAGAAGTTGTGAATTGCATGATATACAGCAGCAAAGTCATATGTTTCATATGCATCTTTTACTTTTGTAATTAAGTCATTTAACTTCACTAACATGTAACGATCTACTTCACGAAGTTCAGCTACCGCTACTGTATTTTCACTTGGATTAAAATCATCTAAGTTTCCTAATAAGAAACGGAATGTGTTACGGATTTTACGATACACTTCTGCTACTTGTTTTAAAATATCATCTGAAATACGTACATCAGATTGATAGTCAACAGAAGATACCCATAAGCGTAAAATGTCTCCGCCTAATTGATCCATAATTTTCTTCGGTACGACGATGTTTCCAATCGACTTACTCATTTTACGTCCGTCACCATCTAGTACGAAACCATGGCTTAGTACGCCTTTATACGGAGCTTTACCAGTTACAGCAACTGCTGTTGATAATGAAGAGTTAAACCAACCACGATACTGGTCAGATCCTTCTAAATATAAATCAGCTGGACGTTGTAAGTCTTCGCGCTCTTCTAATACCGCTTGGTGAGAAGAACCTGAATCGAACCATACATCCATGATGTCTGTTTCTTTACGGAATTCACCATTTGGGCTACCTGTATGTGTAAATCCTTCTGGTAATAAATCTTTCGCTTCACGCTCGAACCATACGTTAGAACCGTGCTCACGGAATAAATCTGCTACATGATTAATTGTTTCATCTGTAATAATTGGATCACCATTTTCTGCATAGAATACAGGAATTGGCACACCCCATGCACGCTGACGAGAAATACACCAGTCACCACGGTCACGAACCATATTATGAAGACGAGTTTCTCCCCATGCTGGTACCCATTTTGTTTCCGCAACAGCTTCTAATAATTCTTTACGGAACGCTTCAATAGATGCAAACCACTGCGCTGTCGCACGGAAAATAATTGGTTTTTTCGTTCTCCAATCATGTGGGTATGAATGCGTAATGAATGTCAGTTTCAGTAACGCACCTACTTCTTCTAATTTTTCCGTAATTGGCTTGTTAGCTTTATCATAGAATAAGCCTTCAAATCCAGGTGCTTCATTTGTTAATACACCTTTATCATCAACTGGGCAAAGTACTTCTAAGCCATACTTTTTACCAACAACGAAGTCATCTTCCCCGTGTCCTGGTGCTGTATGAACACAACCTGTACCTGCATCTGTTGTTACGTGCTCTCCTAGCATAACTAATGAGTCACGATCGTAGAATGGATGTTTTGCAACTGTATACTCAAGTTCGCTACCTTTTACCGTTTTCACAACTTCAGCATTTTCCCACTCTAACGTTTTTGCAACTGTCTCAAATAGTTCAGAAGCGATGATATATTTCTCATCATTTACTTTCACAATAGCATATTCAAGTTCTGGGTGAACAGAAATACCTAAGTTTGCAGGTAACGTCCAAGGCGTTGTTGTCCAAATAATGTATTTCTCATCACCTTCTAATACGTTCTTTCCATCTTTTACAGGGAATGCTACGTAAATAGATGCTGATTTTTTATCTTGATATTCAATTTCAGCTTCTGCTAAAGCTGATTCACTTGTTGGAGACCAGTAAACTGGTTTTTGTCCTTTATAGATATAACCTTTTTTCGCCATGTCACCAAACACTTTAATTTGTTGTGCTTCATAAGCTGGCTCTAAAGTAATATATGGATTATCCCAATCTGCACGTACACCTAAACGCTTAAATTGTTCACGTTGACGTTCTACTTGCTCATATGCATACTCTGCACATAACTTACGGAACTCAGCAACTGTCATTTCTTTACGCTTTACACCTTTATTTGTTAAAGCTTGCTCAATTGGTAAACCGTGTGTATCCCAACCTGGTACATATGGTGCACAGTATCCAGTCATTGATTTAAAACGAACAATAAAGTCTTTTAACACTTTATTTAGTGCGTGTCCCATATGGATGTCACCATTTGCATATGGAGGTCCATCATGTAGTACAAATAAAGGACGGCCTTTCGTATGTTCTTGTACCTTTTCATAAATATTCATTTCAGCCCATTTTTCTTGCATTGCAGGCTCACGTTTCGGTAAATTCCCACGCATCGGGAATTCTGTTTTTGGCATTAGTAATGTATTTTTGTACTCCATGCTCAATTCCTCCTTAAATATATAAACGACAGACCTTAAAAAAGGGAATAAAAAAGAGACCTCTCATCCCCAAAAAGGGACGAGAAAGTCTCCCGCGGTACCACCCTAGTAGACCATATACAAATGCATAAGGTCCTCTTTATATTCTTAACGCGAATATACGCCTACGCTTACTAAATTTGTTCAGCGCGGAACTCCAGGGTGATATTCCCATTATCTCCTTATCCTGAGCTTACACCATCCTCAGTTCGCTATATAAGGTATGAAAAAGGTACTTATCCCTATCTTCGTTTTTCTTAATAAATATGCTGTTTAAAATTATATGTAATAATGAGAAAAACGTCAAGCTTACACTGTTTCTTCTTTTTTCAACAGTTCGTCCACTTCGTCTTCTAATTCAATTAGTTTATCCCAATCATCGTTGTTTAACATTTCAAGTTGTGTTTCTAATAACATACGGAAACGAGTTCGGAATACTTTCGCTTGTTTCTTCAACTCTTCAATATCAAAAGCAACTTTTCTTGATTTCACTAACGCTTCATTAATGATACGATCTGCATTTTTTTCTGCTTCACGTACAATTAATTTTGCTTCTTTTTGTGCATTACGCTTCACTTCTTCAGCAGCTTCTTGTGCGACAATGATAGATTTGTTCAGCGTATCTTCAATATTAGAAAAATGATCTAACTTTCCTTCTAATTGTGCAACCTTTTCTTCTAAAGCTTTTTTCTCACGAATGACTAATTCATAATCTTTGATGATTTGATCAAGAAACTCATTTACTTGATCTTCATCGTAGCCACGAAACCCGCGACCAAATTCTTTGTTATGAATATCTAATGGTGTTAACGGCACAACGCCACCTCCAAGTAG
The DNA here is from genome assembly GCF_056401715.1 of Bacillus sp. P4_E1. Classification (NCBI taxonomy): domain Bacteria; kingdom Bacillati; phylum Bacillota; class Bacilli; order Caryophanales; family Bacillaceae; genus Bacillus; species Bacillus sp. P4_E1. The sequence continues at coordinate 118,709 of NZ_JBFUIV010000014.1, read as the reverse complement.
TTATCTAAATTTCCTCTTTCAATTATATCTTTTCTTCGACAAAATAAGAGAATTTCCTTCTAAAAAACCAATCATTTTAGTATACCATACAAAACTCTCCATTTGTCGCGCTTCGTTTTACCTTCTACAGAAAATAATTTACTTCGTCCATACCCTCTAACCGAGAAAACATCCCCTGGAAAACATTCATACGAAGTTTGCTCTACTGTTTTCCAATTGACTTTTACTAAGCCACCTTTTATAAGAGGCTGTACCTTCTGCCTAGATATATGTAGCATTTCAGCTAATAAAACATCTAGACGAAGTGACGAAACAGTCCCAGATTTTTCTCCCCATTTTTCACCTACACGCAAAATTTTCTCTACTTGTATAGGAGAGAGTGTGACTTTCATTTTCCCTATTGATTGTAAGTTCATTTCAATATACGATACAACTTCTTTGGCAACTGCAATTTGGGCACGGTCTTCTTGAAGCAAAATATCACCACATTTTTCCCTTGTTAAACCAAGCGACATGAATGCACCTAATATTTGCCTATGTTCTAGCGTAAAAAACTTGGAAGGATAGTCAATTTCTAATACTTCTACTTGAAATTCCTCTTCATTTAATTCTAGATAATCTGGATAAATTAGTGCTCTTTTCCGTTCGGCTTCAGGCATCGCACCATCAAACCGTACAGCTACATCTCCTTGCCCTATTACCATAGAAACAATTTGTTGCTGTCTTGGATCAAGAAAATCTGTTAACTTGACTTGATGGTACTCAGCAGCCTGTTTCCACTCTAATACTTTATCCACAAAGACCTCTTCATCAGGTCTAAAATGCTCATAGATGCTCATGTATTTAACCTCACACTATAAAAAATAGTTGAATAAACTCACTAAACCACCTCTAGCAAGTTTCAAGGCAACAATAGCAACAAGTGGAGAAATATCAATCATACCAAATGGTGGAATAAACCTCCTAAACGGCTCTAAATACGGTTCGCAAATACGCGCAAGAAAATCTCCAAAAGCTGATTCCTTTGCGCCAGGAAACCATGATAGGAGAATGTAAATAATTAGTGCCCACGAGTAAATCTCGATAGCAGTAAGTAACACTGTTAAAACTGTTGTCATGGCGTATTACCACCTCTTTATATTTGTCTCTTCTTCTTCACCGAATAACTCTGAAATCGCACCAACGATATCAACATTTTCAGGTGTACACATAAATGTTTTCGGGCCTATTTTTTGAATATCCCCGCCTATAGCGTATACAGTACCACTTAAAAAGTCAACGATACGTACAGCTTGATCTGTAGACATTCTTTGCAAATTAATTACAACAGCTCGTCTACCTTTTAAGTGATCCGAAATGCCTTGCGCTTCCGAATATGTACGTGGTTCTAGTAAAACAACTTTTGAAGATTGCTTCGCTGTTTCAATACTCACTACATTTTGCTTCGGTTGCACTTTCGCAAACGGAACATCTTGTTGTTCTGGGGGATCTTGTTGCTTTTTCATGTCTGTTTGCTCCTTTTCATAACTATATTGAGCTGCTTCTTTTTCTTCCGGTGTGTCAAAAAAGAAGTATTTTACTTTTGACCAACTCATAATAACTTTCTCCTTCCTCCTACGCTTTTCCTACTAAAACCGTTCCCAAACGAATATATGTAGCGCCTTCCTCAATTGCAATCGTGTAATCATTTGACATTCCCATTGATAATTCTTTACATGGTGCATGTAATAATTCTAGCTCCTGCACCTCTGTTTGTAGCATGCGCAATTCCTTAAAGCAGCGACGAATCTCTTCCTCTTCTCCTGTAAACGGAGCCATTGTCATTAATCCTACCACTTCAATCTTATCCAATTCTTGCAAACTTTGAATAAAAGAAATTGTTTCTTCTATCGCCAATCCTTGCTTTGATTCTTCAGATGATGTTTTCACTTGAATAAAGCATTTAACTTTCTTATCAGCACGTTTTTGAATTTCTTTTGCAAGCGAAAGACGATCTAATGAATGTAAATAATCAATCTCATTAATGATTTCTTTTACTTTTCTCGTTTGCAATGATCCAATAAAATGCCAATTCACTTTTGAACCGAAATGCTCGTATTTTTGTAAGAAACCTTCATTTCTATTTTCACCTAAATCAATAATTCCTGTTTCAATTACTTCGCTTGTTTTTTCAATCCCTACAGTTTTTGTAACTGCAACGAGCTTAATATCTTTCATCGAACGTCCAGCTCGTACACAAGATTCTTTAATTACTTCGTTTACATCTGCTAAATTCCCTTGCACTGTCACTTACTTCACTCCTCCTTAAAACCTATGAAACTCAACATTCTCCCCGTCTTACCTTGATCACGACGATGAGAGAAAAATAATTGTTCTTCACAGCTTGTACAAAGAGATGACATTACAATATGTTCTTCTTTTATGCCTGCTTGTACACATAATATACGATTAACTTCTTTTAAATTAATTGCATACTGACCATCAGAAATTACTTTATGAGGAACAGATCCGTTTACTACTTGCTGTGCTGCTGTTAATACACGATCATCAACAACATAACAACATGATCCGATTGCAGGACCAATTGCGACATGAATTTCATCACTTGAAACACCTTCTGCATTCCACTTTTGAATCATTTCTTTCGCAATCTCTGTTACAGTCCCTTTCCACCCAGCATGCGCAAGTCCTATCATATCATGTGATGGTGCATAAAAATAGAGCGGAACACAATCAGCGTAACAAGATGTTAAGAGAACATCTTTGTTAGTCGTATAAATGCCATCCGTTTTTGGAATACCGTCTTCATATGAATAAACGCCTTTCCCTTTTTCTTGCAGTCCTACTTTCTCAACATGATGGTCATGAACTTGTTCAGAGCAAATCCATTTTTCTAATGGTTTTTGTAACTTATTAGCTAAAATGCGTCTGTTTTCATGAACATTCTCCACGATATCATTCACATGTAATCCTAAATTCATCGCATGAAAGGAGCCTGTACTTACTCCACCATCTTTTGTCGTAAATCCAACAGTAATGTTTCCAAGTTCTTTCCACGCTTGTAAATACAGTATACCGTCCGCATATTTAAATGGTTCTCTCATAAAGCGACTCCTTTTAATTAAAATAACAGAAAAAAGTATGGTACTTCCTGTCTATTTTACCATACTTTTATTTTTTCATAATGACAACAGAAAAAAAAGAGGAATTTGTAATATTCTTTATGAAATTGTCGGTGTTTGTATTGATTCTGTTACAGAATTAACATGATCTACTTTTACAAGTATGACATCTTCTCCAATTTTCATAATTTGCTCCCAAGGAATCACAAATTCTACTTCCTTCCCAAAGAGTCCAAGCATTCGTGCCTGCTTAGAAATAATAACCGCCCTAATCTTTCCTGTGTCTATATCAATATCAATATCTCCAATATTCCCAAGCCTCTTTCCATCTGAAACATTTACAACATCCTTCATTTGAAACTCCGAAATCCGTATCATATTCATCCTCTCCCTTATATCATGAATCGTAAGTACGCTCTCAAATAAAGTGAAACCTTAATCAGTGGGATTATCCCCATCCCTACTGATTATTAACCCATGCCAATCGGACTTTTACGGGCAGTCCCGCTTCCATCTAACTTTTTACTTCAGCCTAATTTCGAAGCGGATAAACAGTATATAACCGCTACTAATAGAACATCCATTTTATTTTCATTATATGAACCTACCCAATCTACTATGAGCGCAAAATATTATATATAAAAAAGACCTCACCATAACTGGTGAGGACCTTATCCTTGAATCGTCTTATTCATTTGCTTAATAGCAGACTTCTCCAAACGTGATACTTGCGCTTGAGAAATTCCAATTTCTTCGGCAACTTCCATCTGTGTCTTTCCTTGAAAGAAACGTTTTCGAATAATCATTTTTTCACGATCATTTAAACGCTTCATTCCTTCTTTCAACGCCAGTTCTTCAACCCACTGCTCGTCCTTTTGTTTTTCATCCTTTAATTGATCCATAACAAAGATAGGATCTCCTCCATCGTTATAAATCGGTTCAAATAATGAAACCGGATCTTGAATCGCATCTAGTGCAAAAACAATCTCTTCATGTGTCACTTCAAGAACTTTCGCAATATCCATTGCTGTTGGTTCTTTTGAATTTTCAGCAATCAATTTTTCTCTTACTTGCAACGCTTTATACGCAATATCTCGTAATGAGCGAGATACACGAATTGGATTGTTATCACGCAAATATCTGCGTATTTCTCCAATAATCATCGGCACAGCATACGTTGAAAACTTTACATTTTGGCCTAAATCAAAGTTATCAATGGATTTCATAAGTCCAATGCAACCAACTTGAAATAAATCATCAACATATTCTCCTCTGTTATTAAATCTTTGGATGACGCTCAGTACAAGACGTAAGTTTCCATTCACTAATTTCTCTCTGGCGCTTATCTCTCCACTTTGCATTTCACGAAATAATTTACGCATCTCTTCATTTTTTAGTACTGGAAGTTTAGCTGTATCAACACCGCAAATTTCTACTTTGTTTCTCGTCAAAGTGTTCCCTCCTATCGGGAGTTGCTGTACAGTGTAAAGTATTTCCTTTGAAGGGGATTTTATGCATACGGTTTTTCCATCATTTTTCACAAATATCATATTTCCTAATGCACAAAAAAAGAATAAGACCAGTCTAGATACCGACTGGTCTTATTCTTCACACCATTTTATTAAATTCTTTTCGTAATCTTTTTATAATTCTTTTTTCCAAACGAGAAATATAAGACTGTGAAATTCCAAGCATATCAGCCACATCTTTTTGTGTCTTCTCTTCGCCACCAGCGAGTCCAAACCGAAGCTCCATAATTTGTTTTTCACGGTCATTTAATTGATGCAATGCTTTCATTAAAAGATGACGATCTACAGTAGCTTCTAAATCTTTTGTAATAATGTCATCATCTGTACCTAAAACATCTGATAGTAACAGTTCATTTCCGTCCCAATCAATGTTAAGCGGTTCATCAAAAGAAACTTCCGAACGATTTTTATTATTTCGACGCAAATGCATTAAAATTTCATTTTCTATACAACGAGATGCATATGTTGCTAATTTAATTTTCTTTTCTGGATTAAATGTATTCACTGCCTTAATAAGACCAATTGTTCCTATACTAATCAAATCCTCAATATTGATCCCTGTATTTTCAAATTTTCTTGCTATATATACAACAAGCCTTAGGTTACGTTCAATAAGCATCGACCTCGCAGCTTGATCTCCATTTGGTAATTTATTCAAAAGAACTGCCTCTTCTTCTTTCGTTAACGGCGGTGGCAACGCTTCACTTCCACCAATATAATAAATTTCATCGGTCTTAATTCCTAATTTCAGCAATACTTTATACCAAAGGTATACCAAATAAAATTTAAATTTCACCATATTATCCCGCCTCTCATAATTAAGCAATTACCATCTTTTGCGAAATCAACATTTTCGGATGTACAATGCATTGATACTCTCCATTAGTAGATAATTGTTGTGTACTTAATCCAATCAGTACTTTGTTTACCACAACCGAACTACCTTCATGATAAACTCGCACACAATCTGGCTTAATTGCCCATAAAAATTGATTCTCTACTCCTACTGCTCGGAAAGGAATTAAACGTAGTTTCGTCGCCCATCCAGAATCATTTTCTGGTATTTGAGGAATTTCTGTTTTGGAATAAATTTGTTCTGTTAACCAAGCTGGCAAACAATGTTCTAATGATGAAATATGCATAATCATAACGGGTGTTTTCGTTAACGGGTCATAAAGTTGGTTCCCACTATCAATTAGACCTGCTAATTCTAGTTCCTCTCCAGCTAATTGAATTTCCACTTTCACGATTTGATCATAGTGTATCTTTGTGACCTCTACGCTTTCTATACGCTTTTTAGAAAAATAATAAATTACTGGAAAACCAAAAATAACAAATACCCAACTAATTGGATCACCGTAAGAAACTGATTTAGATTGAACTAATCCATTTACCATTTCGTTCGTTTGCAAAAAGTAATGCGTTCCAATTAATCCTCCACCAACCATAAAGGTTACAAAATAGAAAGTAAAAACAGTTTGTGTATAATTTCTAAATGTCGAAAACCCAAATGCTGTATACACAATAAGTAACGAGTACAATAGTTTCATAATTGGATGTGTCATCATAGAAGCAAAAGGCGTAAAGGCGAAAATAACAATAGTTGAACCTATAAATGCCCCTAACACAAGCCTCCATCTTTTGATTCTCTTTTTTAACACGGTGGCTGTTAATAAAAGTAAAAGAAAATCAATGCAGGCGTTTAACAACCAGACAATGTCGGCGTAAACAACCAAACAATTCACCTCTTTTTTTAAGTTGAGACTAGTATAATGCATATCCAATAGGAAAGTGTGTCAATTGGTGGAGGGATTTTTTTGTTATTTTGTGATTTCTAGACATAATCTGTCGGTAAAAAATAAAAGTGTATTTTTCATAGAATAATATAAATTTTTTACTTGTATACATAATAATTGAATTATATATATATACAAAGTTTATCTTGCTATTTGCGGGCAGTAAGACCTTGCCTCAAAATTCAGCTATAAAAAAGGACAGAAGTTAAGTGGGAGTCGGGCTAACAATCATTTTTGGATGAACACCCCCGACTAATTAAAGTTTCAATTTATCACAGCTTATGGCTTAAAAATAGGACTGGGCTCTCCATATGCAAAATAATAAAAAAAGATCTGCTTAGCAGATCTTTTCCATTTAGACAACAAAAAAAAGGAGCATGAAAGCTCCTTTTCTTTTATCGTCTACGACGGTTACGTAAGAATGCTGGAATATCGATGTCATCTGAATCTGTATGACGATCATGCACAACCGGCTCTTCACGTTTCATTTCACGCTTAACTTCACGTTGTTTTGAAGGTTGAGCTACTGGTTGTTGTTGCGGTTGTGTGTGATTCGCAGTCGGACGGATAATTGGTTTTGGTGGTTGTGTCGAAGCACTATCATCAAAACCAGTTGCAATTACAGTGACAACTATATCATCTTTTAATCCTTCATTAATAACAGAACCGAAGATCATATTTACTTCTGGATCCGAAGCTGAAGCTACAATGTCTGCTGCTTCTTGTACTTCATATAAACTTAAGTTTGCGCCGCCCGTAATGTTCATAATAACACCTTGAGCTCCATCAATAGATGTTTCTAGTAATGGACTAGAAATCGCTTTTTTCGCAGCTTCAGCAGCACGATTTTCACCATTACCAGAACCGATACCCATTAAAGCAGAACCTCTATTAGACATAATTGTTTTTACGTCTGCAAAGTCTAAGTTAATTAGACCTGGTGTAGCAATTAAATCAGAAATACCTTGAACACCTTGACGTAATACGTTATCTGCTTCACGGAACGCTTCTAACATTGGCGTATTTTTATCAACAATCTCTAATAAGCGATCATTTGGAATTACGATAAGTGTATCTACATTTTCTTTAAATGACGCAATACCAGATGCAGCTTGAGTTGCACGTTTACGCCCTTCAAATGTAAATGGACGTGTTACAACACCAACTGTTAACGCGCCTAGTTCTTTTGCAACTTGAGCAACAACTGGAGCTGCACCAGTTCCAGTTCCGCCGCCCATACCAGCAGTTACGAAGACCATATCCGCGCCACGAAGCGCTTCTTGAATCTGTTCTTTACTTTCTTCTGCAGCTTTTTTCCCTACTTCAGGGTTTGCGCCTGCACCAAGTCCACGCGTTAATTTTCCACCAATTTGCATTTTCGTTTCAGCTTTTGATAGATTTAATGCTTGTGCATCAGTATTCACAGCGATAAAGTCTACACCTTGTACACCGTGTTCAATCATACGGTTTACAGCGTTGTTTCCGCCACCGCCGACACCGATAACTTTTATATTCGCTAATTGATCTTGAGTAGTATCAAACTCTAACATGTCGAAATCCCCCTAGAACCTCATTTTTCGTGTCCAATTTTAATCCCATAAATAACGGAATGCACGTTTTACTTTTGACATCATGCGGTCATCATTTTGATTAGTATTGTTTTGATTACGAGTTTTTTGTTTCGCAGGTTGCTGTTGTACCGGCATTGGTGCTGGTACTGGTTCAAAATGTTCTTGCTTTTCCTGCACATTTTTCCCACGTAATTTAGCTTTTTGATAAGAATGTTTAATTAATCCAACTCCACTTGTATATTGAGGCTCACGAACACCAATATAATCAGGAGTTGCTATACGAACATTTTCATGTAAAATATCGTATGCAAGATCAAGAACCCCTGGCATAGAAGCTATCCCACCAGTTAGTACATATCCAGAAGCAGCTTGCTTTACTCCTAACTTATGCACTTCATCTTGAACAAACATTAAAATTTCCTCTACACGAGCCTCTATTATATCCGATAATTCCAACTGAGAATATTGTTCTGTTTGATCGCTTCCCATAATAGGAACCGTAAACATCTCTTCTTCAGATGCTGTATCATAAAAAGCATGTCCATATTTCAGCTTAATTTGATCTGCATTTTCTGTTGAAGTTTTCAGCCCAATCGCTATATCCTTCGTTATATGATCTCCACCTAATGGCAATACGCTCGTTGCTTGCAACTCTCCATCTTTAAAAATAGATAAGGTTGTAGATCCTCCGCCCATATCAACAAGGGCTACCCCTCTATTTCTTTCATCCGAAGATAACGCAACTGTCGCTGCCGCTAAAGGTTGCAGACAAATATCAACAATTTCAAGACCTGCTTTTTCTACACAACGAAGTAGGTTATGTAGTAAAGTTCTCGAGCCTGTAATAAGTGTACCTTCCATTTCTAATCTTACACCGATCATCCCGCGTGGATCGTTAATCTCGTCAAGACCGTCTACAATGAACTGTCGAGGTACCACATCAATAAATTCACGTTCAGGAGCAATTGACACAACTTGCGCTGCATCTAGAACGCGTAAGACATCTTCATTCCCGATTTCACGATCTTCATTTGAAACAGCGACTACTCCGTGACACGGGAGCAACTGTACCTGGTTTGCATTGACACCTACTACAACTTGCTCAATGTGGATACCCACCATGCGCTCAGCTTGTTCAATTGCTTTTTTAATTGATCGAACAGTTTCATCTATATCAACTATCGATCCCTTTTTCAAACCATTTGATTTTACGTTTCCAACACCAATAATGTTTAAGCTATCATTAACCATTTCACCAATGATGACTTTAACATTGGATGTACCGATGTCAAGACTAACATATATTTCATTGCTGTTCATTCTTTGGCACCTCCTTCTTTATTTATACCATACAACTCAATATATGGAACAACAATCGCAACTTTACTATTTATAAGAAAAATATTCAACGTCTTTGTACGTTTCCCTTTTTTAACCCTATATTTTTCTTATTTTTATTTAACATTCATTTAAGAATATCGCAGTAACCTGTGAATAACTGCTCTATCTTGAAATAATTATATTCCAAGTGTAAAGATTACCGCCAAGTATAAGTCTACACTAAGATGTACTTGTAGAAAAGTGAAACTTGTACCAATCCTAGTATGAATCTAAGAAAATTTACATTTTTTTCATCAAATTAAGCATTCTTGCAAATTAGCATCCATATAAAAGAACGTTTGTTTCATTTCATACGTAATAACGCAGTAAAAACTATCATTCTATTCTTTCTTTTCTTCAGCACCTAGTTCCTTCGTATATGCACCCACTTCTAAGTCAATTAAAACCTTCTTACCAGGTTCAATTGTTTTTAAAATAAGTGGATAAGCTTCCATTCGCTTTGCGAAATTTTGAATAGTGGTGCTCACTTCATATCCTTCATTCATATATAAAGTAAGATGATCTTCATTTGCGTTCGTTGGTGTATAACGGATTTCAGAAATAGACCTTAAAATAGTTGGCGTTAATTTTTCTAGTTCTGCAATTAATTCCTTCATTTTTTCCTCTTTAAATGGTTCAAAAATTGGTGCTGCAACTGGAAGCTTTCCGTTCGGAAGTACATCGAGTGTTTTCCCATTTTCTAATAACGGTTGTAATTTCCCATCTTTGTTTATATAGCCAATTGTTAAATATTCTTCGATATGAACATCAATTTTGTTTGGGAAACGTTTTTTTACATTTACCTCTTTAATTTCTTTTCGTTTCGTTAAGTTTTCTTCTGCTTTATGTGCTGTTACTCGGAAATAACTCGTATCATATGTCACACCTGATTCCTTCATAACTTGTTCATCTGTCATATAATGATTTCCAAAGACACTTATCTTTTTTATATTACTAAGCGGAGACCGAAAATAAATTAAAAAGAGTACTAATAAAAATAAAATCGATATGTATAAAATTAACCGATGATTAACAGGTTTCTTATTTTTTTTATTTTGATTCTTTAATTTTGGTACACGATCTTGTAGTTTAATCACTTTACTATTTTTCATGTACGATCCCCCTATGTAACATAAAGAACGGCATGTTCCTCATGCCGTTCTTATCTTCTTATTATAACATAAATGATAATGAGCGGAACGAACAACCGTTATCTTCCAATTATTTCTACTTCTGTATGCATATCAACACCAAATTTATCTTTAATTGTACGCTTTACCAATGCGATTAAGTCTAATACATCTTGCGCTGAGGCCACACCAGTATTAACAATAAAATTCCCATGCATTTCAGAAATTTGAGCTCCACCTATTGTATAACCACGAAGCCCTGATTTTTCTATTAAATCTCCTGCAAAATAGGGGACTGGATTTCGAAATATACTTCCTGCACAAGGGTGATTCCAAGGCTGCGTTTCACGGCGATACTCTTTATTCTTTTGCATGCTTCTTACAATTCCCTCTCGTTCGCCTACCTCTAATTGGAATTCAGCTTCCAAAACAATACCAGGGCGTTTCATTTGCAATACAGATGTGCGATAAGAAAAGCCCATTTCGGTATTCGTCAACCAATTAATTGTTCCATTGTCAAACAAAATACGAGCTTTCGTTAATACACTCGATATGTCGGACTTATGAGCGCCTGCATTCATATACACTGCACCGCCAACACTTCCTGGAATACCACTTGCAAATTCCAGGCCCGCTAATCCCTGTCGACTAAGTAAAGTTGACAATTTAATAAGGGGATATCCAGCACCGACTCTTACTCTATGTTTTTCGACTTCTAAATGGTCTAATCCTTCTCCTAAACGAATAACCACACCTTCTATACCTTGATCAGATACGAGAAGATTTGAACCACGACCAATTGCAGTCCACCTTGTCTTGTACTTCTTTACTAACTCTAGAGTCTTCTCAATACCAGCAACATGCTTTGGTACAATTAAAATATCAGCTGGTCCGCCTATTTTCATAGTCGTGTAACGCGCTAACGGTTCATTAACTAACACGCTACCAACATTTGCTTCTAAAAGCTCTTTTACTAATTGTTCCATAGACAATCTCCCCCATATCAAGTCTCCTTATTACAGTAATATGCGGGGCGTTCACCTAATGTTATTTTTTAATAAGCTTGTTCATTACTTCATATAGCTTATTTGCTGCATCTGGAATACCAAGTTGCTTAGTAGCCAGTTTCATATTTTGTAATGTTTGTGTATCCAATAAAATCTCATCAATGTCACGAATAAGCGTTTCAGATGTTAAATCTTTTTCAAGTAGCATTTTAGCTGCTCCTTTATCAACAACTGATCGTGCATTTTTTTCTTGATGGTTATTTGTTACGTACGGACTTGGAATTAATACACTCGGCTTTCCTAACGCTGTTAATTCTGCAAGCGTTGTAGCCCCTGCCCTTGAAACAACAAGATCTACACCCGTCAGTACCTCTGGCATATTATGAATAAAAGGTTTAATAATAACATTATTCGGATTCCCTTTTTGTTTCACGGCTTCCATAACTTTATCATAATGTACTTCGCCTGTTACATATAATACTTCGTAACTTTTATTCCCAAATTGTTCAATCGCTTCTACAAAAGCATCGTTAATCGGTCTAGCCCCGCGGCTCCCACCAAAAATAAGCACGGATTTTTTAGAAAGGGATAGTCCTACCGAACGTTTTCCTTTCATTCCATTTTGGTCCATTACTTCTGATGCACGTGGATTACCTGTCATAACCACTTTTGACTGTGGAAAATGTTCTGCAGCTGCTTCAAAACAAACTGCAACTTTATCGACATAACGACTTAAAAATTTATTCGTTACACCAGGTACACTATTTTGTTCATGGACAATAGTCGGAATACCTAATTTAGCCGCAGCATATACAACTGGCCCACATACGTATCCACCCGTACCAATCACAATATCAGGGTTAAAACGACGAATATATCGTTTACTATCTTGAACACCTTTTAGGAAACGCATCACGGTTTTTACATTATCAAGAGATATTTTTCGTTTAAATCCACTTATAACAATAGATTGGAACGGAATACCCGCTTTCGGTACGATGGTACTCTCTAATCCATTCTCTGTACCAATGTATAAAAATCTTGCTTCCGGATTTAGTTTTTTTATTTCTCTAATTAAAGCAAGAGCTGGATAAATATGTCCTCCAGTACCCCCACCACTTACTAATACTCGCACTACTGATTCCTCCACTTCCCTGTTCTTATTCAATCGTATTTATTTCTATATACATATTGTATTTTCACACACACACGAAAAACCCTGTCTTTTAAACAGGGTTTAATAGCGAGAATGGCGACTTATATTCAATAATACACCTACTGCCATTAACATTAAGGTCAAACTTGATCCACCATAACTTAAAAATGGCAAAGTAATACCGGTAACAGGCATCAGTCCTGTTACAACACCAACATTAATCATTACTTGAATCGCAATCATCGCCACAATACCTACTGCTAAAAACGTACCATATAAATCTGGCGCTCCTAATGCTATACGAATCCCACGCCATAATAATAGACTAAATAATAATAACACAAATGAACCACCAATAAAACCTAATTCCTCGGATAAGATTGCAAATATAAAGTCTGTTTGTGGTTCAGGTAAATAAAGAAATTTTTGTCTACTTTGTCCAAGTCCAAGCCCAAATAAACCACCAGGTCCAATTGCGAGTAACGATTGGATAATTTGAAATCCACTTCCGAGCGGATCCGACCACGGATCTAAATATGATGTGATGCGTTTCATTCGATATGGCGCTGATGCAATTAACCCTACAAATCCCGCTGCACCAAGCAAACCAAACATTGCAAAGTGAAAGACCCTTGCTCCCGAAATAAATATCATAATAATACATGTCCCAATCATTACCGTTCCCGTACCAAGATCTGGCTGTAACATAATTATCCCAAAAGCAAGAAATACAAAACTAAGAGCCGGTAGTAAACCTCGTTTAAAAGATGTAATTAATTTTTGTCGTTCCGCTAAAAATTTTGCTAAGAAAATAATCATCGCGAATTTCATAAACTCTGACGGTTGGATAGAAAATGCCCCGATTCCAATCCAACTTCGCGCCCCTCCACGAACGAGACCTACTCCAGGAATAAGAACGAGAATAAGAAGAACGAAACAAACTAGTAAAATTACTTTTGAATACGTACGCCATACCCAATAATCAATTTTCATCAGAAAAAACATAGCTACTACCCCAAGACTTGCAAATAACAATTGTCTTTTTGCAAAAAAGAATGAATCCCCCATTTTATAAGAGGCCCAAACCGCACTCGCACTATAAACCATAATCATTCCGATTGTTAACAACGCAAGTGTAACGATGATGAGAATAAAATCAGGCGTTTTCTTCATTACCCATGAACACCACCTCTTTGGGCAGAACCTTTGCCCTATGTAACAAAACATCAGTAGGTGTTAGCCTACTGATGTTTTGATTTACTTTATATAAGTTTATGCACAGCTTGTATAAAAATGTCTCCTCTTTCTTCAAATGTTTTAAATTGATCCCAGCTTGCACATGCTGGTGAAAGAAGAATTACATCACCATCGGTAGAATGAGCATAAGCTTTCACTACTGCATCATCTAAAGTATCGACACTTTCAATTACATCTAATCCTGCTTTTTCTGCCGCTCTTACTAATTTTGGTGCAGTTTGTCCAAATGTCACAATCGCTTTGACATGTTTAAAATATGGAATTAAATCATCAAATTCATTACCACGATCAAGTCCACCAGCCAATAATACAATCGGTTGTGTAAATGCAGATAATGCTTTTTCTGTCGCTAGCATATTCGTCGCTTTTGAATCATTATAAAATTTACGATTATTAATCGTTGTTACATATTCCAAGCGATGTTTTACACCTGTAAAACTTTTTAACACAGCAGTAATTGCTTCATTAGAAACACCTAGTAATTTAGCAATACTCATTGCTGCTAAAATATTTTCTAAATTGTGCTTACCAGGTAAAACAATATCACTTACTTTAACTACTTTTTCGCCTTTAAAATAAAGAGCGTTATCTTTTATATACGCACCATCTTCAATTTCTTTCGTCGTCGAAAATAATACTTTCTGTCCTTTACTATATGCCGATAACGCCATGACATCTGCATCATCTGCGTTAATTATACTATAATCTGCTTCAGTTTGGTTTTTGAAAATATTCGCTTTCGCCAAACCATACTCTTTCTTCGTCCCGTGATAATCTAAATGCGCTTCAAATAAATTTAAAAAGGCTGCAATTTTTGGTTGGAACGATTCCACTCCCATCAATTGAAACGATGAAAGTTCCGTAACGACAACTTCATTTTCCTTCGCCAATTGTGCAACTTCACAAGCTACAGTACCTATATTCCCCGCAATAACTGGGTGCTTTTGTCCTTCTTTTAACATTTCAAACGTTAACATTGTCGTTGTTGTTTTACCGTTAGATCCCGTAATCCCAACAAACGGTGCTGCTGAAATGGAATATGCTAATTCAACCTCAGTTACAATTGGAATTTGTTTTTCTTTCGCCGCCACTAAGAGTGGATTAGAATATGGAATTCCTGGATTTTTTACGACAAGTGAAATGTTTCTCTCCAGCAATTCTAATGGATGCCCACCACACACAACATCCATTCCTTCCGCTTGTAACTCAGCTGCAAGCACATTACCCGCTAATGGTTTCCCATCATTTACAATGACGTTTGCCCCTAACTTTTTTAATAAAGTAGCTGCTGCATAACCACTTTTAGCAATACCTAATACAAGAACATTTTTATTTTGATATTCAGTTACAGTTTTCAATTACATCCACACCCCGATATAAATTCCTAGCACAGCTAATAAAAATCCTACAGACCAAAACGTTACAACAACGCGCCACTCTGACCAACCACATAATTCATAATGATGATGTAATGGACTCATTTTAAAGACACGCTTTCCTGTTGTTTTGAACGAAATAACTTGGATAATAACAGATAAAGTTTCCGCTACGAATACACCGCCAATAATAACGAGTAACAATTCTTGTTTTAACAAAATCGCTACAGCTGCGATAGCACCACCTAAAGCTAGAGAACCAGTATCCCCCATAAATACTTTCGCTGGATTCGCATTGAATACTAAAAAGCCAAGTACAGCTCCTACGACTGCCATACAGAAAATCGCTACCCCAAATTGTTCTTGAGCTACAGCAATAATACTAAATGCTCCGAATGCAATAGCAGCTGTTCCTGATAATAAACCATCTAAACCATCTGTTAAATTAACCGCATTTGATCCACCAATAAGCATAAATAATACGAGAACAAAATACGCCCAGCCTAATTCAAATTTAACATCAGTTCCTGGAATCATGATATACGTGTGAAATGCTTGCCCTTTTCCAATTAAAAAGAACGCAATAGCAATTACAAGCTGACCAATCAATTTTTGTTTTGATGTTAAACCAAGATTTCTTTTCTTTACTACTTTTATGTAGTCATCTAAAAATCCGATTAATCCGTACCCAAATGTAACTAATAATAACAATGATACTTCTGCACCTAAATTGTTAAATTTAATCGCCATAATAAGCGTAGTCACCATCATAGATACATATATGACAATACCACCCATCGTTGGTGTCCCTGATTTCTTTTGATGTGACTTCGGTCCTTCGTCACGAATACTCTGTCCGAACTTTAACTTTCTTAAAAATGGAATAAATAATGGCGAAAGGGCAACAGAAATTAAAAATGCTACCCCAGCCGTTACTAATAAACCTTGTTCAAGCACATGTAGTCCTCCTCTCATGCTGTTACACTTCGTTGTTTAAACGCTCCGTGATTGCTTCTTTAGCAACTTCACGATCGTCAAAATGATGAACTTCTTTACCAATAATTTGATACGTTTCATGCCCTTTACCAGCAATAATAATAATATCTTCTGCTTTTACTTTCGAGATAGCGGAACGTATCGCTTCTTTTCGATCGACAATTACTTCATAATTATTCCCATTCACATCATTTACCATATCATCTAAAATAGCCTTCGGATCTTCACTTCTTGGATTATCTGATGTATAAATTGCATGAGTTGCATATTCTGTTGCGACACTTGCCATTATTGGTCTTTTCGTTCTATCTCTATCACCACCGCAACCAACGATACAATATACATCGCCTTTTGCAAACTGTTTTGCTGTTTTTAGTACGTTCTCTAAGCTATCAGGTGTATGCGCATAGTCAACAATAACTGTGTAATTTTGTCCACCATCTACAACTTCAAAACGTCCAGGAACGCCAGCAAGCTCTTTAATTACATCAATAATTGTTTGTAAGCTCACTCCTGAAACAAGACCTGCTGCTGTAGCAGCTAACACGTTGTATACATTAAACTTACCAATTAATTTCATCGTAACATTTACAGTTTCATACGGTGTTACAAGTGTAAATGTTGTACCGCCACTCGTCATTACGATATCTCGTGCCATAATGTCGCTTGCAACATCTATACCGTATGTTACAACAGTAGCTGCTGTACTTCTCATATACTCTTCTGCTACTGGATCATCACTGTTTAATATAGCGTATTTTTCACGATTATGATGATAACTATTGCCAAGCTGTGCGAAAAGCAACCCTTTCGCATGTTTATATTCTTCCATCGTTTTATGATAGTCTAAATGATCTTGTGTTAAATTCGTAAATACTGCAACATCATAATCGCACCCGTGTACACGGCCAAGATCTAAAGCATGAGACGAAACTTCCATTACTGTGCTATCCACACCTTGTTCAACCATTTTTGAAAATGTCTGTTGAAGTGTTAGTGCATCTGGTGTTGTATTTTTCACCTCAAATGTTTCATCACCGATTTTCATATTAATCGTTCCAATTAGCCCTGTTTTATGACCATGTGCGCGCATAATTTCATCCATAATATGCGATGTTGTTGTCTTTCCATTTGTACCTGTAATACCGATTAAATGTAACTTGTGTGTTGGTTGGCCATAAAAATAATCAGCTAAAACCGCTAGCGAACGAAAAGTATTTTTCACAAGTACAACTGGAACGTCAACATCAATTGGTCTTTCCGCAACAATAGCAGCCGCTCCTTGTGCGGCTGCTTGCTTAGCAAAGTCATGGCTATCAACCGTATATCCTTTCATACATATAAATAAGCTTCCCTCTTTCACTTTACGTGAATCCGCTTCAATAGATGTTATTTCTGGATTTTCTGTTGGAACAACTGGAAAATCATGCAAACATGATACAAGTGTATGCAACTTCATTTCACTAAACCCTCTCTACATTGTTTATTTATCTCTTATTTTAGCAAGTAACACGTTACCTCCTAGTTATATAAAAATAGGAGGTAAGTGCTACTATAGTCTAATCAATAGATTTATTTATTAATGAGACACTTATCGTCTCAAGTAAAGCAATTTTTCTATAAAGAACTCACTTCCACCAATTGTACCATAAAACACAATCAGTTACCTTTAATTCCCGAAGTAAATTCTAACTTTTGAACCCTCTTTTACTTTAGCTCCTGCTTCTGGCGATTGTTTAATTACTTTCCCACCATCACCACTTATATCAAGCTTCAAGTCTACAAGTTGCGTTTGTAAATCTTTCTTTTTCATACCAATTAAATTAGGAACTTCCACAGTTGGTGTATCGCCCCATTTATATTCTTTCTCAACTTGCTCTTTTCTCGGTTCCACTCCCATTACAGGAAGTGCGTCACGAAGAATATTCCCAACAATAGGTGCTGCTACAACTCCACCAAATTGAGTGACTCCTTTTGGATTATCCACTGCTACATAAACAACAATTTGCGGATCGTCAGCTGGAGCAAAACCGATAAATGATACAATATAGTTATTATCTAAATATTTTCCATCTTTCACCTTTTGAGCAGTTCCAGTTTTTCCACCTACACGATATCCATCAATATAAGCCCCTTTACCCGAACCTTTCGCTACAACATTCTCTAATGCGTAACGAACTTTCTCTGAAGTTTCCTTGGAAATAACTTCCCTTTTCGCAACAGGTGTCTTTTTGCTGACAACTTGATTATTCTTCGGATCAATAAATTCCTTCGCTATATATGGCTGATACAAAGTTCCACCATTTACAGCGGCCGCTACAGCTGCTACTTGTTGAATCGGTGTAACAGAAACACCTTGCCCAAATGAAGTCGTCGCTTGCTCGACTGGACCAACTTTATCTAAATTAAATAAAATCCCGCTACCTTCACCTTGTAAATCAATTCCGGTCTTCTGTCCAAACCCAAAATTGCGAATGTATTTAAACAATCGATCTTTACCAAGACGATCACCGAGTTCAATAAATCCTGGGTTACAAGAGTTTTGAACTACCTCTAAAAACGTTTGGCTACCATGGCCTCCAGCTTTCCAACACCGCAATCTAGCTCCACCAACTTCAGCTGCCCCATCATCATAAAATGTATCTTTCTCTAAGTCTACTAAATTTTCATTCAAGGCTGCAGCTAATGTAATAATCTTAAATGTTGACCCCGGCTCATACGTACTCCATACAGGTAAGTTTCTGTTATATACTTCCGGAGAAACACTTTGGAAATCTGCTGGATCAAAACTTGGTCGACTTGACATACCTAAAATTTCACCATTTTTCGGATTCATTGCAATTGCTATCATACCATCAGGATTATACGTTGATTCCGCAATATTCATTTCTCTTTCCATAATCCTCGTAATGCGTGAATCAATTGTTAATCCTAAATTCAAGCCGGCTTCTGGTTTTTTGAAATCATCTCCAACGTTAGGCATTCTCTGTCCTTTCGCGTCTGCAAAAAATCGCACATGACCTTTATCACCATTTAGCTCTTTATCATAATATTTCTCTAGTCCCATAAGCCCTTGATTATCACTGCCCGCAAATCCTAATACGTGTGATAAAAAATTACCGAATGGATAGTACCGGATAGAATCCTCTGCGATGTACACACCCTTTAAACTTAATCCGCGTACTTCTTTCGCTTTGTCATGCGATATTTTCCTTCCGCCTTTATCAAGCCTTACAATCGATTCTTTTTTTGTAATCCGCTTATAAACATCATCTTTTTCCACACCTAATACTGCAGCTAACTTCTCTGCAGTCTCTGCTGGTTTTTCAATTTGCCTCGGCACAACAAAGACGGTCGGTGCACTTTTATTCGTAGCAAGCTCCACACCATTTCGATCTAAAATTTTCCCTCGCTCTGGTTCAAAAGTAATATTACGACTCCATGAATCCTTCGCACGATCCGTTAACATATTTCCAAGAAAAAATTGCACATATCCAAGACGAATATCGATAATGGTGAAAATGAGTATACCCGATATAAGTATAAAAATAAGTCGTTTTCTAACTGTTACATTTGATACACGCATATTGGAACAAGCCTCCCTTACGCCTAGCTTGTTCCAATATATGCTTGTACTTATTTAATTAGAACTTCTTCCCTATTACCATTATGGCTTTTCTGCTTCTTGCTGCGGTTCAAGTGGTGGTACGAGTGTTACACCTAATTCTGTACCAGGTTGCAACAATGTCCCTTCCGCTACACTTTGCTCAGTTACATATCCTGTACCAGAAGGTTTTAAGTTAAGCTTTAATGTTTTTGCTAAATTCATAACATCACGCAGTGCCCATCCCTGTATATTTGGCATTGTAGGTTTATCTCCTACTAAGAAGACTCGATCACCCTTTAATGTTTGTTCAGTTGCTTTTGGCACTTGCTGCTGCACTTTACCTTCACCTAATACGATTGGACGAAGTTTTGCTTTATCAATTGCTTTTTTCGCTTCTTCCATCGTTTTTCCGGTTACATCTGGAACGACAGTTTGTTGTTCTTTCACATATTTTTTCGGGTCTTTTACTTCATTCGGCTTAATCTTTAAGTACTCTAAGCTATTTTTCGTTACATATTTAAAGATATCTGCTAAAGGTTTAGCCCCGTTTTCATCATCTTTTAATTTTGGTTGTTTAACGGACACATACACAACAAGTTGCGGATCGTCCATCGGTGCCATACCTAAGAATGAGAATATATAATTCTCTCTTCCCGTCATATAGCCACCTTTCCCGTCAGGAATTTGTGCTGTACCTGTTTTCCCCCCGACTGAGTACCCATCAACTTTATATGCAGTTCCTGTTCCTTTCGGTGATGTAACAACACGTTCTAGTAATTGCCTTACTTGCGCTGCTGTATCTTTGGAAACAGGTTTTCCTACTTCTTCTGGCTTATGCTCTAGCTGTACTTTACCTGTTATTGGATCCACAATTTTATCAATTGTATAAGGTTTCATCATTTTCCCATCATTTGCAATCGCTGTTGCAGCTTGTACAAGTTGAATTGGTGTAACTGTAGAACCTTGTCCAAACGCTGTTGTTACTTGTTGTATTTGTTGATCAAATAAAATTGTATTTGACCCTTCACCAAGTAAATCAATGTTTGTTTTTTCATCTAATCCAAAATTATGAATATATTTCCGGAAACGATCTGGACCAAGTTTTTGATCACCTAAAATTGCAAACGCTACGTTTGAAGAGCGCTCTACCCCTTCGTCAAAAGTAATAGAACCCCATCCAGCGCCGCCGTTATGATCTTTTATTTTGCGATTACCTACTTGATATGTACCAGACTGATAAAAGTCTTGCCCATTGTATACACCTTCATTAATGGCCGCCGCTAATGTGAAAATCTTCATTGTTGATCCCGGTTCAAACGCATTTGCAATGGCGTCGTTGAAGAAATATTTAATTTGACGATCATTAGGGTCATAACTAGGTTTACTAGACATCGCTAATATTTTCCCTGTCTTCGGATCCGCAACAATCCCTATTAAATTTTCTGGTTCATAATGTTTACTCGCTTCTTTCATTGCGTCTTCTAAATAACTTTGAATACGTTGGTCAAGCGTTAAATACACATTATCTCCATTTTTAGGTGCCTTTACATTCACTTTCCCGCCGTCAAGAGATACTCCTTTACGGTCACCTGTATAAGCTACTTCACCATTAGAAGCACCTAAATATTTATCCAAACTCTTTTCTAAGCCAAATTGACCGACTGAGATTCCATTTTCATCAGGTTTCGCATGACCTATGACGTAAGATGCAAAATCACCGTTTGGATAAACTCTCGCATTTTCGGTAATAAAAGATATTCCCGGCAATTTCAATGCTTCTATTTGTTCTTTCTTTTCTTTCGTCAAGTCTTTACCCAATGTTCCAAATTCCACTTGACTTTTGCCTTCTTTATTTAAAGTAGCTAAAATTTTATCTTCATCTTTTCCGAGTACTCCTGCGATTTTCTTTGCAGTATCCTCTTTATCCTCAACAGGCTTAGCACCTTTTAATTCCGCTACCATTCTATAGGAATTTGCGTCTTGTGCTAGCACATGACCATTTTGATCATAAATTGTTCCTCGATTCGCTTCGAGAACTCCCTTTTTACTATGTTTCTGCTCAGCAAGTTTCTTCAAATCATGATTGTCCACTGTTCCTGTTGCTTGTATGTAAAAAAATCGGGCTAATAACAGCAAAAAGAGCAGGAGGAAAAATATCATAAAATAACCTGCTCCCTTATTGGTATGAAATTTGGTCATATTTCTCTTCATCTTTTCTTCACACCTATTTGCCTTACTTTAGGCCTTTCACATTATTCGCATTAATTTCTAGCCCGTGTTTTTTTGCAACTTCAGCGATACGTTCATAACGACTTAACTTCTCTACTTCAGCCTGCAATTCTTGATTTTCCTTTTGTTTTTTCACAATTTGTTCTTCTATCGTCGCTGCTTCTACATTAACTTGATATAGACCCGCTTTATTCCCAATAAAAGCTACACAAGCATATAATAAAAACCCAATAAACGTTACGTACAATAGCTTTTCAATTCTTGTAATTTTCGTTTTAACTTTTGGCTTAACCATCTGCTGTGGCGGCGCTTGAATTTGTACCTCTTCTTGCGCCTGTTGTTTATACTTTACAGCTAAATTAGTCATACCTCTCTCTCCTTTTTATCGTTTTTCAGCGATTCTCAACTTCGCAGAACGCGCTCGATTATTTTCTTCTAATTCAATGTCAGAAGGTAAAATCGGTTTCCTTGTAATAAGCTTTAATTTCGGCTTAAATTCATCCGGAATAATCGGTAGTCCCTGTGGTAATTGCGGCGTTGTGCTATTTCGCTTAAACGTCGTTTTACAAATACGATCTTCTAAAGAATGGAATGTTATAACACTAACTCTTCCACCAGGCTTGACCATATCAATTGCAGATTCCAACGCTTCTTCAAATACTTTTAATTCATCATTTACAGCAATACGAATCGCTTGAAATACTCGCTTCGCAGGATGTCCACCTGTTCTACGTGCCGGAGCTGGAATACCTTCTTTAATTAATTCCACTAATTCTCCTGTCGTTTCAATAGCCTTATTCTCGCGATAAGCTTCAATTTTCCTTGTTATTTGCTTTGAAAATTTTTCTTCTCCGTATTGGAAGAAAATTCTTACGAGTTGTTCATATGACCAGCTGTTCACAACATCATATGCTGTTAATGGGGCATCTTGATCCATCCGCATATCTAACGGTGCATCATGATGATAACTAAAGCCACGCTCTGGTGTATCTAATTGTGGGGATGAAACACCTAAATCGAATAAAATTCCGTCTACTTCTGTGATACCTAATTCATGTAGTTTTTCAGATAAATAACGGAAGTTGCTCTTCACTGTTACAAATTGTTCACCATAAGAAGAAAATTTTTCCTTCGCATTTTGAATCGCTATTTCATCTTGATCAAATGCTATTAACTTTCCACCATCTGTTAGCTGAGATAATAAATAAGAACTATGTCCTCCTCCACCCAGTGTACAATCTACATATGTACCACTCGGTTTTATATCTAAGCCATCTACTGTTTCTTTCAAAAGTACTGTTACGTGTTTGAACATTGCTGCACCTACTCTTTTTCCAATTAATTATGTTAAATACATTTCTCACTCTACAAACACAATTTACTACTAGAGGATGAAATGCTACTAAAGAACGACTCATTTAACTTCCAACAAGGTAGTACGCTATACAAATCGCTATTTTATTTTATTATATACTAAATTTTATCATTTTTTGCGGGAATTTAAACAAAAACCTGTCGAAAAAGATATTAATCCGTTTACATTTTGTGCTATTTTGTCATATATATATACCTGATACATAGCGATTCATTACATTAACATAAGATGGATAATTCAGAAATATTTCACTTCACAGTTAATTCAACAGAATAAAAATAAAATCCTGCTCAAAAGAGCAAGATTCTATAGTTTTATTACATGATGTTTTCCATCCCACGAAAAAGATTGCTCCATTACCCGGTCAACAAAATCAAGGCCGAACTGATTTAAATAATAACACACATTCCACACACGTTCTTGCGGTGCTCCTAATGGACGCAGCGCGAATTGTAAACGGCGGAATTTATTCAGTTGAACCTCATGTTTCTTCTCAACATTTCTTTTCAACATTTTTTCTAACAGTTCAATTTGCTCATTAATTTTCAGTTCATTTTTCCCCGCAAACTCATTTAACCCTGGATCTATTTTTTTCACGAATTGTTGTAATGATGTATGAATATCCATTATTTCTTTTTTCGCTTCTATAAATCGCTCGTCTATCGGTTCCTCTATTTGATTAGAAAGCCAATTGTCACGCAGATTATCTATATTATTTAGAAATGGATCAATTTCTTGCAAATCTAAATCATATAAATCTGTCGCTATATCTCGCTCCATATAAGTAATTGTAAGCCGCGGAACAACAGGCGGCATTTGGAAACCTGCCGTATGAAACACTTGTTGCAATTCACTCCAATAAGCTAACTCCCCTGGACCGCCAATAAACGCTAACGTAGGAAACACATATTCTTGCATAAGAGGGCGCGTTACAACATTATTACTAAAACGTTCTGGACTTCTTTCCATCTCTTCCATCAATTCTTCATACGAAAATGAATGCACTCCATCTTTTCCAATAAACTTCCCTTGATTCTCTTCAAGCAATACTCGCTCATTATCAATTTCCATAAATATATGCACTGCATTTGTCTTCGTTTCAATAATCGGTTTAAATCCTAATTCCTTAAGTACTTCCTGTTGATTACGAAGCCCTACTTGAATTTCTTTATATTTACTTATAATTTGTTGTAAAAACGGCACTTCTAATTTTCTTAATGCAGGATGATGTGAATCTACAAGAATTAAACCAGAATTTGCGAACATTTTCGTAATAAGGTGCGCAAAGAAATCTACATATGTATGCGATTTACCTAAAGCATCATCAACAAATTGTAATACATCCTTTGTAAAATTCGTTTCCGGATATGTTTTAAAAATCTCTTCGACCCATTTTCTACAGTCTTCAATAGAAAACTCAGACTCAGAAGCACTCGCCTTTTTCGGATAACGATCATGAAAAATGGTCTTTTTTATTTTTTTATTTTTCGTTACAAATGTATGATTAATTTCATCCATATCATGGTCTTCACCAGCAATCCAAAAGACAGGAACAACCCGAACCCCTAAGCTCTCTTCTTTTTCTTTTGCAAGCTGTAAAATTGAAATGATCTTATGAACTGTATAAAGCGGACCAGTTAATAACCCAGCTTGTTGTCCAGCTATAACTACATATGTATTTTCATCTTCAAGCGCTTTTATATTTTGAATTGTAAATTCTCCCGCTTGCAATTGTGTATTATATTCTAATAAATGCGTTACTAAATCTTGACGGAAAAACTCTCTCTCACGTAAATCATGTAAACGCTGTTTAAAAGCATCCTCTGTTAACAGATAATCAAAACATGACTGTATCTCTTTTTTACCGTTCATATAGTCCGCTACAACACCTTGTAGTGGAACAGAGATTTCTTTTATCTCCATATAATTCTTCCTTTCGTATCCTGTTCTCTCACCAACCCACATTGTATTCAATGTTTCACGTAAAAGCAAAGAAAAACACTTATAATTCCATTCCTTTTATTGCATTGAACAAAAATTGAAGTGTCGGAACAGATTGTTGTTGTTCCTTAGCTTCTTCTAATACATATCCAACAATCGCATTAACTTCCGTTTGTCTATTCGCTCTTACGTCCGCTAACATAGATGACGTATTATGGGATGTTTTTTCACATACTTGGCATACCATTTTCCATAGCATTTCCTTATCTTCTTCTTTAACAAGAAATGCAACTTCCTGAAATACTTGCTCCATCATTTGATAAAAAAGCGGGTTTGAAATTAACTCCCCGTTCTCAACCCGCAATAATGCCGTCAACGGATTAATACATACATTGACTACTAATTTATTACGCATAATCCCCTTCCAATCATCTTCTATCTGAATCGGAAAATAATCAAAAGGAAAACAATTAAATACCTTTTTAAAACAACTAGATTGACCACGCACTACACCAAACTTTGTAACACCTATTCCAGTATGACGAACTGTATGTCCATCCTCTTTTTTTGCACCATGCTCCACAATCCCGACTGCTATACGTTCATTTCCTATTTTTTGCATAACGTGAAGATGTGACATTCCATTTTGCAAAAAGATTAATGACGATTCTCCCTGCACAAAAGGTAATATATCAGTTACATGATATTGCTTTACAGCAATAAATGTATAATCTAACTGTTTATCCAGCATACTTTCTATCGGTAAAATAGATGGAAATACCGTTTCACGTTCTCCATTCCTAATACAAGTTACACCCGTTAAGTTTAATTCTTCTGCTTGCTTATCGTTTCTTGTAAACAACGTAACATCTTGATTACTTTTTTGTAAATAAAATGTATATAGGAGACCAATAGCTCCCGGTCCAACAATTCCAATTTTCATCTTCACACAAAGAACTCATATTAACAAGTGATATAAGTTCCCTTGCCTTTCCCCCTTTATATCTTATTAAATTACAATTACATAGTTGAGGATTCAATTATCTTTTAACAAATGCAACCTCTTCTTTCACTATGTATATACTACCTATATACATAGTTCTATTCTTAGTTTAGCAAATCCTCAAAAAAATAATGAAAGAAATATTCTATCTTCTTCATAAAAATTTAAAAATGAGTTATAATATTATTATAAATATTTTAACTTTTCTGCATTCAACAAGATAAGAAAAGGACGTGATGTAATGGGATTCCCAAAAGTTGAACGCTTGCTCATCAATTATAAAACATTAGATGAATTTAAAAAATTTAAAGGGTGCGGAGCTCAAGAACTATCCATGTTGGAAGAATTACAAGCAAACATTATTGAAAATGATAGTGAGTCTCCATTTTACGGTATTTATTATGGTGGATCGTTAATCGCACGTATGAGTCTATATATGAAAAGGAACGGTGGAGAACCATTTGAAATTACAGGTACTTACCTAGAACTTTATAAACTTGAAGTATTGCCGACTTTTCAAAAACAAGGATTCGGACAAATGCTTGTTAATTATGCGAAACAACTACAATTCCCAATTAAAACGATAGCACGTATCCAGTCATCTGGTTTTTGGGATAAATTAAGTTTCCAGCCAGTATCAGTAACTGATGGTGATTTTTATATTTGGCATCCAGAAACAAATTCGAATGCGATTACAAACGAAGAATCTGCATAAGAAACAAAAAAAACAGCTGTTACGCAGCTGTTTTTATTTCTTTAATTTTTCTAATTCTCCATTCGAGCGAGCGCCATTTCTTTCCGCTACCATTACACTTCTTTTTTGATCGATATAATCAAGTAATGTTCTATATTCTTCCTCATATACTGATAATCGCTCCAGAAGACGTTCTTTCTCTGTTTGTAACGATTCAATTTGTTGTTGCAACACCATTAAAGAGCTTTCATCTTTATAATTTCGCAAGAATTCAATAACATCATTCAATGTAATTGATGTAGGCTCTAATACCTTTGTCTCTTTCACTTCATAATTTTCTACTTTACGAAGTTGCTTTGCTTCTTCAATACGTTCTTTGTATTGCTTTCTAACATAAGAATTCCACCTAAATCCACATGCTGCTGGTGTGCGAGACAAATGTCTCCCCACTTCTTTAAAGGCAGAAAGTTGCGTTCCACCTTCTTGAATATGCCGGAGTACTACTTCTGCCAGAAGCAAATCTTCATCATCAGTCCAAGCATCTTGTCTTGTTGTCGCCATCTCTCTAGTCCTCCCTATGCATTTTTTATTAAGCATATGCAGTTACTAGAAAAGATAGAATACAACAAATAAAGAATAAGACAAAAAAAATAAACGTAGAAGATATCTTCTACGTTTATTTTCCCGCAATTACTTGCTGATTACTTCTTTACCTTTGTAAGTACCGCATGCTTTACATACACGGTGAGCTAATTTCGCTTCACCACAGCTTGGGCACTCTACCATACCAGGTACTGATAATTTGAAATGCGTACGACGCTTTCTTTTTACTGTTTTAGAAGTTCTTCTAAAAGGTACAGCCATTCTTCCCACCTCCTTAAAAGAAATAGTTATTTTCATATGAAGGCCTA
This sequence comes from Bacillus sp. P4_E1, assembly GCF_056401715.1. Classification (NCBI taxonomy): domain Bacteria; kingdom Bacillati; phylum Bacillota; class Bacilli; order Caryophanales; family Bacillaceae; genus Bacillus; species Bacillus sp. P4_E1. Next base: position 90,629 of record NZ_JBFUIV010000014.1, on the reverse strand, counting down.
AACCAGTCTTCCGATTATTTGTCAAAAAACTTTGCAAGTCCTGCTAATCGTGGATCAACAGTCTTTTCTTTGTTTTCTTCCGAAATCACTTGCCAGTCTTGACCTTGCATCGGTGCTCCACCAGAAACATCATCACTGAAAATTTGCATTGGAATCTCCAAAAGTATATTTTCCTTGATTACGGGCAGTAAGTCAAGTACTTCTCCTTCTAAACAATGAATTTCAGCTTCTGTTTCAAATTCTTCTTCCGAAGTTTGGAACACCTCAGTTGTTTTAATGTCAAATGGTAATGTCACATCTACTAAAGAGCGAGAACATGGTAAAACCATGCTTCCAGTTATATGTAGATGAAACGTAAACTTACCGGAGCCAAAATCAACTCTTCCTGTTACATGAGCAGGATTAATTTCACGAATATCTTTCTCGACCTCTTTTAGCTCACTTACATCTACCATTTCATTTAATGTCAATCCTTTATTTCTCAATTTATTCAATTGATGGATGGACCATTTCATATCATATCACCTCAAGGCAACAAACAAAATTATAGCTAGCCATTTTATATTTGTCAATGTTTTTTCTTTACACTATAATGAAGTCATCATAGGAAATAATATATAGACTATCACGTTTTCCAAAAAGATGCTACATCGAAAGGAGAGATTACCATAAAATCCAGTGGTATTGTTGTTGAATATAACCCTTTTCATAACGGTCATGCTTATCATGTGCAACAAACAAAAAAGTTAACACAGTCTGATATTATTATCGCCGTTATGAGTGGTCCTTTTTTGCAGCGTGGTGAGCCCGCACTCATCTCCAAATGGTATCGTACCAAAATGGCCTTAACAAACGGCGTAGACCTCGTTGTAGAGCTTCCATATGCATTCGCAACACAAAAGGCCGAAACTTTCGCAAATGGCGCAATTTCGATTTTAAACGCCCTTGGTGTTTCTGAAATTTGTTTCGGTAGTGAAGATGGACAAGCTGAAAATTTCTACAATACCATCGCTATACAAAAAAATGAAGAAGAGACTTTTAATCGTCTTGTGAAGCAATTTATGAATGCAGGTAATAGTTATGCAAAAGCTACATCTGAAGCCTTTCTACACATCTTACCACCCGAAAAAAACGTAGATATGTCACAACCAAATAACATTTTAGGCTTACAGTACATTAAAGCAATTCTCTTACAAAACAGTTCGATGCAAGCACAAACTATAAAAAGATTCGCCTCTCATTATCATGATGAAACATTTCACGATCAACATATTGCAAGTGCAACAAGTATTCGCAAACAGCTATTTAATGAAAACAGTTCCTCTACAACTATTGAGCCTTTTATCCCGAAAATGACTGCTTCTCTTTTAGAAAACTACAAGCAAAACTACGGGACGTTACATAACTGGGAAAAATACTTTTCATTTTTTAAATACAAACTTATGACGATGTCTTCAGAGGACTTACAACATATATATGAAATGGAAGAAGGTTTAGAGCATCGTATTTTATCAAAAATACAAAACAGTTCATCTTTCTATTCATTCATGGAAGCATTAAAAACAAAACGTTATACATGGACTAGATTGCAAAGAGCTTGTACACATATTTTAACAAATACAACGAAGGAAGAAATACACAAAGCAAATATAGAGCAACATGCGCCGTATATCCGTCTTCTCGGAATGTCACAAAAAGGACAAACTTATCTTTCTAGAAATAAGAAAAAAATAGAACTCCCAATCCTTACTCATACAAAAACATTCGAACATCCAACTTTAGACATAGAACGAAAATCAAATGCTGTATATTTCTCCATAATGCAAGAACCTTTGCGGACACAACTGCTAAAACAAGACGCAACGCATCATCCAATTCGTTATGATGAAATAACGAAAAAATTCCTATAAGAAAAACCTCTCTTCTTCAGAGAGGTTTACTTTGTTTTACCCATTTTTTCCAAATAAGTTAATGCATCATCCAGTGTGTCCACTGGTACAATTTTCATCTTCGTTTTAATATCTTTCGCAGCTTCAAGAGCATCTTTATAATTCGATTTCTCTACACCTTTTTCATTTGGCGCAAAAAACACTTCAGCTCCCGCATCACTAGCAGCTACTACTTTTTGCTGAATACCACCAATTGGACCAATTTCTCCTTTATCATTGATTGTACCTGTTCCAGCTATTTCATGTCCGTTTGTTAAATCTTCTTCAACGAGCTGATTATAAATTTCTAGTGTAAACATTAACCCCGCTGATGGACCGCCGATTTCATGGGAATCGATTTTCACTTTCGGGTCTACTACTAACTCTCTTTCCGTAACGATAGAGACCCCTATACCGACGCGTCCATTCCCATTAGGGATCGTCTTTACATTTAAATTTTCTTTAAACTGTTTTCCGCCCCGCTTGTATTCAATATTTACTGTGTCCCCTTCTTTTTTCCCTGTCATATACTCAATAAATTGTTCCGTCTTGTCGAATATTTTTCCATCGACAGCTATAATAACATCTCCAAGCTTAAGCTTTCCCTCTGACGGCATACCCTTTGCTACACCAGCAACTAGTACACCTTTATTTTCAAAAGAAACAGAGCGATTTGCACGTTTATAAGCATTATAGATTGCTGCATTTTGCGAATCTTTCATTGCATAATTTTGGCGAAATTGATATTCTTCATCACTCTCGCCTTTTTGCAATATTTCTTCCGCCTTCGAAACGTGTGTATATTTATTAAATTGCGCGGCTATTAAGTTCACCACATTAGCAGGTCCCATTGAGACAGTGACAAGCATGAAATCACCAGACTCTTTAGTTCCACCGTCAACTTGCACGTACGGCGCTAATTTCGCGGCCATACCTGGTTTTGTCACATAATACGGCAAGCGCACATAAACAAGTAGCATCGCCAATATAACCCCTATTAAAATTGCATATATAAACCGAAAACGCTTAAACATTATGTTTCTCCTTCCACTGCTCAATTAGTAAATAAATGTTTGAAATATGTTGTTCCGCTTCCACTTCTCCGACCCTAATAATGTCTTCAATATGTGTAAAAGCACGCGAACTAAATTGTTCCACTGCTGGCCGCATCATTAAATCTGATGCTATTTGCCGATTCATCACAAGTTCATGTTGCATAATTTCAATACTTTGCATAATTACATCATAAATCGATGTAACCTCTCCATTCACCTTAATTGGAGATACATCAACAGCAATAACAATATCAGCACCTAAATCTTTTACAACCGATACGGGAATACGGTCAATTACCCCTCCATCCACTAATAAGCGGCCATCTATTTTTTCTGGAACAAACACCCCTGGTACAGATATACTAGCTCGAACCGCCTCCGCAATCGGACCACTTGTAAAAACAACTTTCTCCCCCTTCAAAATGTCAGTAGCCACAACAGCTGTCGGGATATCTAACTCTTCTAAATTTTTATTATATGTAAACATTTTAATCATATCTTTAATACGTTTTCCAGCAATAAATCCCATTTTAGGAACTGTAAAATCCAAATAATATTTCCTTTTGAAAACAGCTGCCAATCTATACAGTCTTTCAACGTCACAACTCGCTGCATAAAATGTACCAATTAACGCTCCTATACTACTACCTGCTATCATGTGAATAGGGATGCCAGCTTCCCTTAACACTTTTATTACCCCTATGTGAGCAAAACCTTTTGCACCTCCGGATCCAAGCGCTAAACCGATTTTTGGTTCCTTCATTTTTCTCACCCTTTAATTTTTTTCATTCCTTTTTCATACTTATGGTCTAAATTCACCACATATCCACGTATACTGAAATGAACGTTTTTGGGACAAAGGGGGATTTTCTTACATGTACGAAAAATGGAAAACTGCTTTTCTTACCATATCAATGTTGTTTTTAACCTTTTCTCTTGTACTTCACCCCCAAGATGCTTTGCAAGCTTCAATTCGCGGGTTAAATATATGGTGGGAAGTTGTATTCCCTTCACTACTACCGTTTTTCATCATTGCGGAACTTCTAATCAGTATTGGTATTGTAAAATTTATCGGTGTTATATTAGAACCACTAATGCGTCCACTGTTTCGTGTTCCAGGGGTAGGCGGATTTGTTTGGGCAATGGGAATGGCTTCAGGATTCCCCGCTGGCGCCAAATTAAGCGCTAGACTACGCAAGAGCAATCAACTAACACAAATTGAAGCGGAACGACTCGTATCTTTCACAAATTCTTCTAATCCACTTTTTATTTTCGGAGCGGTTTCTATTGGTTTTTTCAATAATCCGAAATTAGGACTCGTATTAGCAGCAGCACATTATATAAGTAACTTTATCGTCGGATTACTTATGCGCTTTTATGGTAATAACGATACTTACATAAAAGACAAACATACGAATCAAAAGCGTGCCTTTCAAAACCCTTTTTCCATCCTCCACCAAACACGTATGCAAGAAAAAAGACCAATCGGAAAACTACTCGGTGACGCTATCGTTTCTTCTATTCAAACATTGCTCATGATTGGTGGGTTTATTATTTTATTCTCTGTTTTAAATAAAATGATTACTGTTTTCAAAATTACAGAAGCGCTTTCTTTTATTATGCAACATATTTTATCATTCTTCCAACTTACATCCCAATTTAGTATTCCGATATTATCCGGTATTTTTGAAATGACGCTTGGAAGCCAAATGATTAGTCAAATTAATGAATCAACACTTCTTCAACAAGCGATGGTAACAAGCTTCATTTTAGCATTTAGCGGTCTTTCTATTCAGGCACAAGTAGCAAGCATATTAGCGGAGACAGATATCCGCTTTAAACCATATTTTTTAGCTCGAATTATCCAAAGTATTCTCGCTCCTATTTTCACTTTTATATTTTGGGGACCATTTTATGAAAAAGTTCATTCTTTCTCGCCTACGCAAGAAGATCTTCCCGTATTTTTATTGAATCATTCTTATACACTAACTGATATTTGGACATCATTTATACACTACGGACCAATCTTCACCTTATTTTGTTTATATTTGTATGTCATCTTATTGTTTTTACGCATTCATAAAGAAAAACCCCGTTCACTTTAACGGGGTTTTAAACTTTTCTTTTAAAGCACGCTCTACAATCGGAGGAACAAGGTCTACTACACTCCCACCATATCTCGCAACTTCTTTCACAATACTTGAACTTAAAAATGAATATTGATTATTTGTCATAATGAAGAAGGTTTCGATACTTTCGTCTAGTTTTCGATTCATTGAAGTAATTTGCATCTCATATTCAAAATCAGAAACTGCTCGTAAACCACGTAATATTGCATTTGCATTACGCATTTTTGCATATTCCACCAATAATCCACTATGTGAATCAACTTTTACATTCGGAATATCCTTTGTCGCCTCTCGAATTAACTCTAGGCGTTCTTCTACCGAAAAGAATGGTTTTTTTGATGAATTGTTTAAAACAACTACATATACTTCATCAAATACTTTTGCTCCCCTTTTAATAATATCCAAATGTCCAAGGGTAATTGGATCAAAACTCCCTGAAGAAATAGCTATACTTGTCATTCTGTCCCCTCACCTTCATACTTATAAATCGAAATTGCTGTAATCCCGTAGTTTTCTGCCCGTACTTTTACAAGTTCTCCTATAGAATCAGGTAAAACCACGTCATCCCCATGCTCTGCCATAATGATGCCATCTTTATTTAACAATCCATGTTGATCCATTACACTAACTAAAGACACAATTTTTTGAGCTTTATATGGAGGGTCTATTAGTATAAGATCGAATGAGATTTCACGCTTTATAAGCGCCTTTACCGCACGCTCTGCATCATTTCGGTACACTTCAGCTTGTTCTTGTAGTCTACAGCTTTCTAAATTTTGATGAATGACTTTTATCGCTTTACTATCTCGGTCAACAAAAATCGCTTTATCAATCCCTCTACTTATGGCCTCAATTCCAAGACCACCGCTACCACCAAATAAATCAAGAGCGATACCACCATCATAATAAGGACCTATCATATTAAAAATAGATTCTTTCACTTTATCTGTCGTTGGACGCGTTGTATTACCAGGTACCGCTTTAAGTGGGTGCCCTTTACATTTTCCTGAAACTACTCTCATCTGTTGTCACTACCTTTATTTCAATCTATAGAGCGATTACAGCAAATTCATTTCAATTCGGTAACCGCTACCGATTCATACTATTTCATACATTTTTTCATTAATCTGTTATTTAACTAATTGAAAACCTCAGTTAAAATAATCGCTCGCTATTTCTTTCATATCCATTTCACTATTTGCAAGCAACAACCCTCTATGTACATCAGTTCCACTTTACCTTTTTTATCCTATCATAAAATAAAAAAAAGAAAAATAAAAAGCCTAACATAAATTTTAATTTCATTATGTATATCTTCATTTTAGATTGGACATAAATAAATATAACAACATCATTTTCGATGTTGTTGCCAACCGCGGAGAAGACTTACGTTTCCCCATAAGTTCTTCCTCCGGTTTCTCCTCTCCCTTTGCCTTCTTACTAGTAGTACATACTAGTATTAGAAGGGCCCTGCTTTGCAGGGTTTTTTTATTTGTCTACTTTTCATTTAAAAAGTGAGGTGGTACAGTAAAAGAAAGAGGAGGAAAAAATATGATTCAACGCTTTATAGAACTCGGAGAAGGCTACTCTGACTTATATGAATTACTTGAAATTGCCAAAACAAACCAAGAACGTGTAACACATATGTTACAATTCGAAACTGTAAAAAACGAAAAAAAAGTGTGTTCACTTGTTGTAATACTAAAACCGACAACTACTGGTGATTTCCAACCATTATACATATGTCGTGAAGGCATTCCTGTACTTGAAAATAAAAAAAGTAAACGTGTCGTTTTATTTGAAGAAATGGCGGAACAAATAGGGAAAAAAGTTACTCCCTTTACTGTAAAACCATCAACAACTTTCCCTGAAAAAGAACTATTTTTTAATCATCTAATCGGTATTTTACGAATGAACAATTTCATTCCTCCAATGAAATAACACGTTATTTCAAGTAAAAAAATCCCCTGCTAAATTTAGCAGGGGATTTTTTTACTTAGCTATAATCGTATTCTTTTGCCCGATCAGGACGCGAATTTTCGAATTCCGTTTTTAAAAATGGGCGATACGACTGTTCTACTTTTTTTACAAAAGGAAGTTTATTCAATTTTTGCATCATATGCTCAATTTGTTCCATATCACAATATACAACGGCATATTTCAAACGTTTTGATATGTAATGAATGTTACCATATTTCCTTAAAATCTTGGCATGTTTCAATGAATGTAAATAAACAATCATACTTTGTCGTTGCCCGAACATAATCTTCTCCATCTTCTCCTTTTAAAAACTTATATTCTTATATTTTATGAAAACCAATCATAAATTTATGACATTAAAGAACAAACTCTGTATACGTTTTCTTCTATATTCTAAAAAACGGGGTAAATTACCCCGTTTTTTTACAACCACAACCGCCTCCGGTACCACAACCACCGCCACAGCCACCCGCATCAAAAAACGGATTTCCTGTTGGAACTTTAACGGAAGAAGATACCTCAGAACCAATTGCTACACTAACTTCATCTAATAACTTCTGTAAAGCTGTTTCTGCTCTTTTAAAAGTTGCAACCTTATCATGCATATCTACAGAACGCTTTAATTCCCTCATTTTCGTCGAAACGAAAGTATAATCAGGATGATATTTACCAAAACGTTGCACTTCTTCGTATCGCTCTTTCATCGCTGTAAATTGCTGAATTAGCGTCTGGACTTCTATATCTTCTTGTAAATCCTTATAATACTTACGGTAATCTTCTGCTATATCTGAACAGATGATCGCTTTTGCAAGCTGCTCTGCCTTATCTAAAATCAATACGCTTTCCAGCGTCGCTACAATCATGAGAGACACCTCCGAGTATTCATCATAACACATTTGGAACAGAACTACTAATTGAAGTGTCTCACCTAAAAGAAAGATATGATTCTAATTACTTTTCATACAATCTCCTTGCACTCTTATACACTAATATGCTCCGCAATATTATATTTAAGAACATCCCATTTCCCGCTATTCTCTTTCACGTAGCTAATACATGCGTTTTTTAACGGCGTTTTAAATGTAATTTCATTTGGTGCAATTGCGTGTAAAATAGCTTTTATTGCATGTGAATGCGCAACAATGATAATACGTTTATCTCCATGTGCTGCTGCAACCTGTTGTAAAGCCGTAAAACAGCGCTCTACGATTTCTTCATCCTGTTCCATTCCTTCTACATTACCTTCTGTAATTAACTCTCTAACGGCCGCAACTGGTTTCCCAGAAGCTTCCCCAAAATTACGTTCCATAAATCGCTCATCTAATAAAATAGATGGTAATCCAATAGCCCCAGCAATTTCCTTAGCTGTTTCTTGCGCTCTAATTAACGGGCTACTTATAATTATATCCCACGATTCCGCTTGCAAGGCAGCTGCACTTTGACTCGCTTGCTTCTTCCCAACTTCATTGAGTGGAATATCTTCGCGCCCTTGAATAATCTCTTGAAAGTTCCAATCAGTTTGTCCATGTCGTACTAAACAAATTTCCGTCATGCTGCAACTCCTTTTTTAAATAATCCGATTCTATTGTAACAAAAGTTTTGCATAACGGACATAGTTTTCCCTTCCAATTACGTCGTATTTTGCTGCTTCATATACTGGAACATATCAATCATAATTGAAGCAACGGCCAATTGATTTTGAAATTTTTCCACTTTATCTGGTATCGTTTTTTTGAAATGCTGCATGGCAGCTAACTCAAAAGCTTCTTTTTCTTCTGGGTTACGCGTCAATTTCCGGTACCAGTATGGCTGTTCCCGAATATAGCGAGCTAAATCCTCATCAGCTTTTATAAACTCCATAAGCTCTGCTCTCATTCTCTTTCCCCCTAATCCTTTTGAAAGAAAAAAGGATTATTTTCAGAAGTACTTTGTTCTTGCTGCGCACGGTTTCCTTGAAATTGTTGAATAACTTGTTGCACGCTACCAATCGCACTCGTTACATTTGCTAAATGATGTTGCATTTGTTCTACGTCTAGCTTTTTAAAGAAAGAAAGCATTTGCCCCATCACATCAGCAGTTTTTTCCTCTTCTGTTCGATTTTCTTTTTCTTCTTTATTTTCTTTTACCGAAGAAAAAGCAGGTGCTCCATCAGGTCTATATGCTGTCCATATTTGATCTTCTTCACCAAGTAAGTACCATTCTTCATAAAATTGCTGCCAAGTTTTTTGACCACCTCTAACCTCATGAACCATTTTAGGGTGATGGTTTACAAACTCTTTAAACTGTTGAACCGATGGATGTAACGGCCCTTTTGTTGTTGGCATAATCCTCACCTCTTCATGTATATCTACTATATTGTAAGAAAAAAAAGGCACATGGTTCGCCTATTTTTAGACGATTCATGCACCTTTTTATCTTCCTATTTGTGGACAATTAAAGCCCGATTGGTGAAGACTAATAATCAATGAAGGATGCCCCGACTGATTAAAGTTTCATTTTATTTTCGGATAAAGTTTTGAGTATAAAATTTATCATATACCCCAACACCTAATCCAGTAAATTGTTCGTTTAATAAATTCTTTCTATGCCCCTCACTATTTAACCAACCCTGTACCGCCGCAATTCCATCACTATGTTGCGCCGCTATATTCTCACCAGCAAGTTGAAAAGCCACTTGCCCACGTTGCAAGCGATCTCCTAACGTACCAAAAGTAGGTGAATCGTGCGAAAAATAATTATTATCCTTCATATCTTTACTATGGCCAAATGCAACATCTGCAGTTTGTTGATCCAATGTTAACAACGGTAATTGATGACGACTCCGAATAATATTTGTTAAATCGAGAATTTGTTGCATATTTCCATTTTCTACTTGCTTCATTTTTTCTGGCGTCAGCGGCTGTTCCGCTATTAATTCACCTGAATAAACAAGTTGATATGGTCTTTGTCGTAATAACGTTTCATCATCCATATAACGAAGACCAACAAGCTCATGTGTAAAGTGATCAAAGTATAATTGTGCCCATCCATCTTCTACAGGTACTAGCGGTTGTTCCATTACTTCCGTATCAGATAACTCAAATTGATAACTATTCTTTCCTCTTTTTAATGAAATCTCATGTGAAAGTGGATTCTTTTTATATACCTCTTCATACTTTTCATTTATATAATAGGGAGCCACCTTAACTTGCTCACCAGCAACATACGCCGTTACAACTTTACGTTCAGCAACTCCAAATTGAACATACTGAGCTAAATCTTGATTATACACCCACCATTCATATCCATAAGCAGACGGCTCTATTCGAGATGGTTCGCCCCACTTCGCTAATAAATTCTCAGAGTCCCCGCCAAGCATATTTAAAACAGTGTCTGTGGATTCTTCATTTACTTGCTTCTTCTTTTTCACAATTTTATTTTCTTGCTTAGAGTGAGATGGGGTTAATATATATTGTGACACGAGTAACTTCCCGTATAAATCAACAGCTAAAATTAAAAATGTAATCATTACGATACGCAATAATTTCTTCAAACGATATACCTCCTGAACAAAGCATAAAATCGAGATATACACAAATCCTTTTATTTCCTTTTTTTGTGTGTACCGTACTCTTTTCACTATATCATATTTTCACGAAAAAAGTCTGGATTATCCCTTTTCTCGCAATACGAATTGCACTTTCTTATTATTCGTACTATTATAAAAATAATGAACTAACATTAAAATAAGGAGGTATTCTATGCAATTTACAAATACAAACTTTACTGATGCAGTCGTTGATCTAACTCTTTTAACTGAGATTATGGAAAACAATCATTTTGTACTTGCCGGACAATGGGATTACGAACGCGTTACATATGATTATAAATTTGAAATATTAAAGGATATTTATTATTTACGTGTACAAGGATTTGCTGTTGAAGGTGACATCGGCGGCAGACACGCTCAAGTAAAACTATTGCCACCCTTATTAGGAAAACATTATTATCCTCATGGCGTTGAATATGGAGATGATGAGATTTTTCCAACGAATGTACTTCAAAAAAGCGAACAACTCCTACAAAATATTGAAAAAGAGTTAAAAGAATTTCAAATTATTGAATAACAAAAAAACTAGCGCATTAACACGATGCGCTAGTTTTTATTTCGTCTGTAAATAAGGAGGTAACTCTTGCAGCTGCTCTTTATCCTTTTCACGCTCTCTACGTGCCCATTTAAAGAACACATAACCGATAATCGTACCGTACACTATTTCCTGAACAATTTTCATAATAATACCACCTGTTTGCTGGTCTTGTACTACCGGCATCCAATGTAAAAATTCTGGTCCAGTTATATTTAAATCTGATAAAGTACCCGCCGGTACACAGAGTTCCATTGCCTTCATCCAAGCGGCCGAATCTGTATATGTTGCAAATAATGGTGCAGTCGCAAAAATTATTAACGCACAAGCTGGCGTTAATAAAATACCATTAGCAAACATGTAACCAAGCTTCTTAATATCACTTAAAGTTTGATATTCTGGCAGTGGATTTAACATCGGCCACCACATCATCATTGCTGCAAAAAACAATATAGCAAGGCAAATAGGATGCGCTATTTGACTTTGTTTTACTGCATCAAAAACAATTGGCAAATGATAAAAGGAAAACAGGCCATTAAATACAAACAACGCAATAAGCGGCTTAGCAAAAAACTTTATCACAATTTGAACGAACTTAAAAGAAGTAATATAACGATATAACCAAACAGGTATACCAAGCAGTAATAACGGAGGCACCGCAATATACATTACTGCCATCTCAAACATATGTGCACTAAATATGATATGACCAATTAAATCAATAGGTCCTCCCTTTACAACATACAAAAGAACAATCCCGGTCGTAAAATAAAAAATTTGCTTCTTACTTACCTTCGTCGCATTTTCAAATCGCGTTCTATACGGTCCAATAATTAAAAAATAACTAATAAGAATCGAGATCATAAATAATAAAAAAATTGGACTCCATAAAGCTTGAAAACCAAATACCCATAAGTTTTCCATTTCCACACCTACCTTTTCAAAATTCTTATATTTCATATAAAAAGAGGGCTTTGATATATCAGAGCCCCCTACTATCACTGTTTAAATCCACACAATTGTCATAAAGGCTAATATTGTTAATAAACCAATTAACAATCCAGAGTACAAGAAGAAACTCGCCGCTTCATGCCCTTTATGACTCATATGCATGAAATAATATAACTGAAATATAACTTGAATGACTGCTAACAATAATATAAATGGAACCGAAAAAATCGGGCTAAATGTTTTCGGATATGCCACCGCTGCAAATGCAACTAATGTTAAAAAAATCATTAGTGAAAATGTAACAACTTGGTGCTTCATTTCCTCTGCACTTTTTCTCTTCCGATAAACAAGATCCACCTTAGGATTATTCGTTTGCTTAACCGCCATTGTTTATCCCACCATTCCCATCAAATATACTACAGTGAAAATAAACACCCAAACTACGTCAATAAAGTGCCAATAAATTGATGCAACATAAAACTTTGGTGCGTTGTATAAATTTAAGCCTCTCTTCGCGTTTCTAAAGATTAATGTTAAAATCCAACATAATCCAAACAACACGTGGAGCCCGTGTGTACCAACAAGAGCATAAAATGCAGAACCAAATGCACTACTTCTCATAGTATGCTTAAATTCATGCGTATAATGATAAAACTCATATATTTCAAACCCCAAAAATCCTAAGCCAAGCAACACTGTTACAAGTAACCAAAGTTGCATTTTCTTAAAGTTAAAATTTTTCATATGATACATTGCGTATACACTCGTTAAACTACTTGTTAACAAAAGCATCGTCATAATGAAAACGAGTGGCATTTGAAACATCTCTTGAGATGTTGGTCCACCATTTGTAGAGTTCTTTAACGCTAAATATGTGCCAAATAAGGAAGCGAACAACACTGTTTCGCCTCCAAGAAATAACCAAAAACCAACAAACTTATTTTTCCCCTCAAGGGTTGCTTTTTCAGGCTCTGCTGGAAATGTTTCATTCGTTAATTTCTCATCTACATGCATTACGCCTTGCCCCCCTTATCATCTAAATCTTCCTTATGAATATGATATCCATGATCATCAATTACTGAACGAAGGAACATTGTACCAAACGTAATGATTAAACCGATAATCGCTACTAATAACCAAAATTTATCTTTGCCACCCTGCATATACATCGCACCGAATGCTGCTATGAATAAGCCTAGAGAAATGATAAATGGTGAAAATGAAGCATTTGGCATATGAATATCACCAACTGGTTCCGCTGCTGTCATCTCTTTATTACCTTCACGTTTTTCAATCCAAAACGGATCTAACCCGCGAACAAATGGCAATTGTTTAAAATTGTATTCCGGTGTAGGTGCTGGCATTGTCCATTCTAATGTACGTCCATCCCATGGATCACGGCCAGCCTTCTCTTTTGATACCGTTGTTTTTATTACATTGAATAAAAGAACAATCGTTCCAAGAGCCATAAACACAGCTCCGATAGAACTAATCATATTCCCCATTTCCAACCCTTGGCCCTCAAGATATGTGTAGTAACGACGCGGCATACCGATTAGACCTAGGAAATGCTGAATAAAGAACGTTAAATGGAAACCGATAAAGAATAACCAAAATGTTATCTTACCTAATGTTTCATTTAATACTTTATTAAACATAAGTGGCCAATAATAATGCGCACCTGCAAGTAAACCAAATACAACACCACCAACAATTACATAATGAAAGTGTGCTACTACGAAATAGTTATCATGAAACTGATAATCAGCTGGTGCAGAAGCAAGCATAACACCTGTAACTCCACCCATAACGAAGGATGGAATAAAAGCTACCGCCCACATCATTGGTGTTGTAAACCTAATACTTCCACCCCACATTGTAAAGAGCCAGTTAAATATTTTAATACCCGTTGGAACTGCAATTGCCATTGTTGCAACCGAGAAGATAGCATTTGCAACAGGCCCAAGACCAACAGTAAACATATGATGCGCCCATACCATAAATCCTAAAAACCCTATTAATACTGTCGCGAACACCATAGAGGAATAACCGAATAATCGTTTTTTCGAAAATGTGGCGAAGATTTCTGAGAATATTCCGAAAGCTGGGAGTATAAGAATGTATACTTCCGGATGACCGAAGATCCAGAATAAATGCTCCCATATAATCGTGTTCCCACCTAGTGCCGGATTAAAGAAACTTGTGCCAAATAAACGATCTAACATTAAAAGTCCTAATCCTACAGTTAATGGTGGAAATGCAAATAAAATAAGTGAAGATGTTACAAATGTTGTCCATGTAAACATCGGCATGCGCATGTACGTCATCCCTGGCGCGCGCATATTAATAATTGTAACAAGGAAGTTAATACCTCCAATTAATGTACCAATACCTGATATTTGCAAGCCGAGTACATAAAAATCAACACCATGTCCTTTAGAGGCTAAAGCTAAAGATGCATACGATGTCCACCCTGCATCAGGCGCTCCTCCTAAAAACCAACTTAAATTCAAAAATAATCCACCAAAGAAAAATAACCAAAATCCGAGCGAATTCAAAAACGGGAACGCCACATCACGTGCTCCAATTTGAAGTGGTACAGCGGCGTTCATAAATGCAAACACGAGTGGCATAGCTGCGAGGAAAATCATTGTTGTACCGTGCATCGTTAATACTTGATTATAAGCATCCCCAACAAGAAAAGCATTGTTAGGAATCGCTAACTGCAGGCGAATAAATAGTGCTTCTATTCCACCTATTACAAAAAACAATCCACCTGCAATTAAATAGAGAATGGCAATCTTTTTATGGTCTACTGTCGTTAAATAATCCCATATGACAGCACCCATCCCCTGTTTTTTTGCTACAGAACTCACGTTTTCAACCTCCCCTTCGCAAATGATCCCTCTTTATTTTTCAATCTTTAACGTTTGTAAATATGCATTTAATGCATTAATTTGATCATCCGTTAAGTTGCCATATTTACCAGTCATTTTATTACCTGGTTTCATATTTTCAGGATCTTTGAGCCATTTTTTTAAGTTCTCTTCATTATTTTCGGCAATACCAGCAACCATATCGCGATCTGCGAAGTTTGCTAAGTTCGGTGCGATACGAGCAGAAGGTGGTCTACTATCATTTGATCCAACTGCATGACAACCAATACAGCTTTTATTAAATATTTCTTGACCCTCTTGCGCCTTTGTAGAAGCTACTTCTTTTTTTCCATCAATCTTCTTCATGTCAGCAAGCCACTTTTTGTACTCGCTTTCATCCAGAGCTTTCACTTTGAACTGCATTAAAGAATGTGATGGGCCACAAAATTCTGTACAAAAACCATTATAAGTGCCCGATTTATCTGCCTTTAACCACATTTTGTTTACATTATCTGTATTTGTATCCATTTTCCCAGCTAAAGATGGAACCCAAAACGAATGTTTAATATCGGCACCCTTCAAATTCAAATACACTTTCTTACCTGTGGGGATAACTAAATCTTGAGAAGTTACTATTTTTTCTGATTTATAAGAAAATTCCCACCAATAAAGATTCGCTGTTACATCAACAACGATAGTATCTTTATCAATATTCTTTTTCTCCATCGCACTTACATCAGCAAGCTTGAATGTATATGTAACAGTCGGAACAGCCAAGATTAACAAAAGAATAATCGGAATGACTGTCCATATAATTTCTAGTTTGTGATTTCCTTCAACTTGCTCTGGAATATAATCTTCCTCACCCTTTTTTTGTCGGAAACGCACAATTACATATAAGAAAATAATAGTAACTACAAGTACTACTCCTACCATGATTGCACTCGCTAGCAAGAGCAAATCATATTGCATTTTTGCTACTTCCCCTTGCGGAATTAAAGTAGACTGAAAAGCTTTACCGCATCCCCCTAACAGTAAAGCCAGCAGTGAAACGAACGAAAGCAGTCGCCACTGTTTCTTCATACAAACAACCCCCACTTTCTTTGTGAATTAGATTGTACTTTATAGTTAAGTAAAGTAAATCTCAACGTAAAGAAATCCAATCATGTCGTTGTCTTAGAAGAATGTAACTACAATCATTGACACAAATAAGATTGTTAAGTAATTCAGGGAATAAACAAACATTTTTACGGACCACTTGATGTCATCTTGCTGACGGAAGCCATAAAGCCCTAATGCGATCCATCCGATGTTAAGCAATGTTGCAATTACCATGAATGTTATTCCAAGTCCACTCATATAAAATGGTAGTGGTAATAAACATACTGTCCAAATCATAATCTGACGTTTCGTAATATCAAATCCCTGTACAACAGGAAGCATTGGGATTCCTGCATTTCGATATTCATCAACACGCTTCATCGCTAATGCGAGGAAATGTGGGATTTGCCAAATAAACATAATTAAAAATAACATCCAAGCAATTGGATGATTTAAAGACGGATCAATTGCCGCCCATCCAATTAAAGGTGGAACTGCTCCTGATATACTACCTACAACAGTATTTAACGTATATTTTCTCTTCGTCCATAACGTATATAAAACAACATATGTGAAGGCACCAATAAATGAGATTAACACTGCCATCGGTGTAGTAAGTAATAAAAATACAAAGCCAAGAAGTAAAATTACAAGTCCAAATGCAAGTGCAAAGCCAGGTTTATATTTACCTGTTACCGTTGGACGGTTTTTTGTTCTTTCCATTAATGGATCGATATCTCGGTCAATGTAGTTATTTAAACAACATACCCCTGCCATAATTAATGCCGAACCAACGATTGTGAAAAATAACTTATCTAGATTGTCCATAACACTCAATCCATTAAAATGTAAAGCCAACCAAAATCCTGTAAATACAGTAAGTGTATTTGAGTTTACAATCCCCATTTTAACGAGCGCTGATAAATCTTGTAACCGAGTTGTTTCCGGTACAATTGAAACAGCTGACTCATCATGCAGCTCACTTGTTGCATGGTTCATCACTTTAACCCCCTCTTAAACCTATCATCTTTCTAAGCATATATTTCATGTGAAATATTTCGCTTCTATATAGCAATATTATTACAGTAGAAATATTGTTAACCCATTCTACTACTAATCTACGCCCATACTCCAATATATTAAATCACATTTCCCGAACATTTTGTGAAGAAAACATGAACTTTTTGTGTCGAACATTAAAAAACTTTATTCTAATTTATCCTTATCATAACATGATGTTATCTTCTATAATAAACTATTTTGTCATATTTAGCATGTATTCTCCCCATTTCTTTTCAAAATAGCCTGAATTCCTCCTAAAATATGTATTTTAAATCCCATTTTTTTCTTTATAATACGTACGTTGTCCTCGCCCTCCATTTCTTTGCTATTTTATTATTTTTTATATATCATAGGACTGTAGCACGTTTTATTCTATACATAATGGAATGAAAATATTTCGCAATAACTTCATAGCAGAAAGATGGTGAAAGAGATTGCAACGCTTTATTAAATGGTTAGCAGTCATTACAAGTCTCGATTTATTAGTAGTTTTACTAGGAGGCGCTTTAGTTACAAAAACGGGTTCAGGCCAAGGATGCGGCAAATCATGGCCTCTTTGTAACGGTGAATTTGTTCCATCTAATTTATCAATGGAGACTATTATTGAGCTAAGTCACCGCTTAACATCTGGATCAGCCGGAATCCTTGTTACTCTTCTTTGTATCTTGTCCTGGAAATATTATAAACATGTGCGCGAAACAAAGACGTTAGCAATTTTATCCTTCGTATTTTTAGTTGCACAAGCATTAATGGGGGCGGCGGCGGTTGTTTGGGGTCAAATGCCTGCTGTATTAGCTATTCATTTCGGTATTTCCTTAATTTCATTTGCTTCTGTCATCTTGTTAACGTGTCTTATTTTTGAAATTGATCAGAAATTTGATGCACGTTCACTTATTATGGACAAAAAAATGAAATTTCATATTTATGGTGTAACAATTTACAGTTATATCGTTGTCTACACAGGAGCTTTAGTACGTCACGAACGAGCTACCTTAGCCTGTCCAGACTTCCCTTTATGTAGCAAAAGTAGACCTATGCCAACTCAACTACATGAGTGGGTTCAAATGGGACATAGAGTTGCAGCGATGTTAATTTTCGCTTGGATACTATATGCGATGATTATCGCTATTCGCCATTACAAGCAGCAGCGTGTAGTATACTGGGGATGGATTATTTCATTTATCCTTGTTACACTTCAAGCTATAGTAGGGATTTTGGTCGTATTTACAAATGCTAGTTTAGCAATGGCATTATTACATTCGCTCTTCATTTCTTGCCTGTTTGCTGTACTATGCTATTTAGTTATGATAGGTACAAGAAGTACAGTCAATGCAAAAGAAACTGAATCAACTTCTAAGCAAACAAAATAAAGTAAAACTATAATACCTTGCCAATTCGGCAAGGTATTATTTACACACAAAAAAGAGCTGCTTTCGCACAGCTCTTTTTCTTTATTTTAATGATCTAATTCAATGAGTAAATCTCCCGTTTGAATTGCATCCCCATCATTTACATATACTTTTTTCACTTTACCACTAAATGGCGCTTGAACCGTCGTTTCCATTTTCATAGCTTCTGTAATTGCCATGGAATCACCTTTTTTCACTTCATCGCCTTCTTTTACAACTACTTTAATAACAGTTCCCGGCATCGTTGCGCTAATATGATTTGGATTTTCACGATTCCCCTTCACACGCTGTGCAACAGTTGATTTCACGTTTTCATCTTTCACTACGATTTCACGCGGTTGTCCATTAAACTCCAGGTAAAGCACACGATTTCCATCTGGCTGTGGCTCCCCAATGGAAACTAGTTTAACCATCAATGTTTTACCTTGCTCGATTTCCACATCAATTTCTTCACCAAGTCTCATACCATAGAAGAATGTCGGTGTATCAAGCACAGATACATTTCCATAAATCCCAGCAACTTTTTCGTAGTCCATAAATACTTTTGGATACAATGCATATGCGACTACATCAAAAATTGTTACTTCGCGTCCAAGTTTGTGGAATAACTCTTCTTTTAAAGCATCGAAATCTACTGGTTCTAATAATTCACCCGGTCTTACTGTTAATGGCTCTTTCCCTTTTAAAATAATTTTTTGTAATTCTTTCGGGAAACCACCATATGGTTGTCCTAAATCTCCAGAGAACATTTCAACAACAGATCCTGGGAAGTCCATAGCATGTCCACGTTCTAAAATATCTTGTTCTGTTAGGTGATTTTGAACCATAAATAATGCCATATCACCGACAACTTTAGATGATGGTGTTACTTTTACAATGTCGCCAAACATATCATTAACACGGCGATACATCACTTTAACTTCATCAAAGCGATCTCCTAAGCCAACCGCTTTTGCTTGTTGTTGAAGATTACTATACTGTCCACCCGGCATTTCATGCATATATACCTCTGTGTGAGGAGCATTCATACCACTTTCAAATGGAGCATAATATTTTCGTACATCTTCCCAATAATGAGATAGTTTTTCTAATGAGTCTATATTAACATCTGGCTGTCTTTCGTTTCCACCTAACGCATAGTATAGTGTATTCGCACTTGGTTGTGACGTTTGACCAGCCATTGAACTCACCGCTACATCGACAATATCAACACCCGCTTCAATTGCCTTTGTATACGTTAAAATACCATTTCCGCTCGTATCGTGTGTGTGCAGGTGAATTGGAATCGACACCGTCTCTTTTAATGCTGAAACTAAATCATATGCTGCGTTTGGCTTTAGTAAGCCCGCCATATCTTTAATTCCTAAAATGTGAGCTCCTGATGCTTCCAACTCTTTTGCTAAATTTTTATAATAATTTAAATCATATTTACTGCGTAACGGATCATGAATGTCTCCTGTGTAACACATTGTTGCTTCTGCAATCTTACCAGTATCTCGTACAGCATCAATTGCAACTCTCATGCCTTCTACCCAGTTTAAGCTATCAAAAATACGGAACACATCAATTCCGGCTTGCGCGGAACATTCTACAAATTTTTGAATTAAATTATCTGGATAGTTTTTGTATCCAACTGCGTTTGAAGAACGAAGTAACATTTGGAATAAAACGTTTGGCATTTTTTCACGAAGATCTAGTAATCGTTCCCATGGATCTTCTTTCAAGAAACGATACGCAACATCAAACGTTGCACCGCCCCACATTTCTGCTGAGAATAAGTTTGGTAACATTCTCGCTGTCGGCTCTGCAATGTGATGTAAATCTTTTGTACGAACACGAGTTGCAAGTAATGACTGATGTGCATCACGGAATGTTGTATCAGTTAAAAGTACACGCTTTTGATCTTGTACCCACTTTACTAATCCATCCGCTCCACGCTCATCCAAAATTTGTTTCGTTCCATTTTGCATTGGCTCTGAGTGTATCACATTTGGTATACGAGCATCTGGGAAAATTGGTTTCTCTTTTTTCCCTACTCCTGGGAAGCCATTTACTGTTACTGTACCAATATAATTTAACATTTTTGTTCCGCGGTCTTTACGTTTCGGGAACAAGAATAGTTCAGGTGACGCGTCAATAAATGAAGTGTCATATTCTCCTGATAAGAAGTTTTTATGTTTTACTACATTCTCTAGGAATGGAATATTTGTTTTAATACCACGAATACGGAATTCTTTTAAGTTACGTTCCATTTTTGCAGCGGCTTGTTCAAAAGTAAGTGCCCAAGTAGTAACTTTTACAAGTAAAGAATCGTAGTACGGTGTAATAACTGCACCTTGGAAACTATTACCTGTATCAAGACGAACACCAAAACCACCGCCTGATCGGTACGCCATAATCTTTCCTGTATCAGGCATAAAGTTATTAAGTGGGTCTTCTGTTGTTACACGAGATTGGATTGCAAATCCATGCACAACCACTTCCTCTTGCTTAGGAACACCTACCATTTTGCTATGTAATGCATGTCCATCAGCTATTAAAATTTGCGATTGAACTATATCCACTCCTGTAATCATCTCTGTAATCGTATGTTCAACTTGAACACGTGGGTTTACTTCAATGAAGTAAAACTCATCACCTTTTACAAGGAATTCTACCGTTCCAGCATTTAAATAATTTACATTTTTCGTTAACTTTACTGCAGCATCACAAATACGCTGACGCAAATCATCTGAAAGCGACACGCTCGGTGCAATTTCAACTACTTTTTGATGGCGTCGTTGTACAGAGCAATCACGCTCATACAAATGAACAACATTACCTTCTTCATCTGCTAAAATTTGTACTTCTATATGTTTAGGTTTTTCAACGAATTTTTCAACGTACACTTCATCATTACCAAAGGCTGCTTTTGCTTCTGATTTCGCGCGATTATACGATTCTCTTAACTCTTCACTAGCACGTACAATACGCATACCGCGACCGCCGCCACCAAGGGATGCTTTAATAATAATCGGGTAATCATACTTTTCAGCAAATTCTTCAACTTCTTCTATTGAATTTACTGGACCATCACTACCAGGAATAATTGGAATTTGTGCTAGCTGCGCTTGTGTTCTTGCTTTAACTTTATCTCCAAACATGTCTAAATGCTTACTTTTTGGACCGATAAAGATAATCCCTTCTTCTTCACAACGTTTTGCAAATTGAATATTTTCTGAC
The DNA here is from genome assembly GCF_056401715.1 of Bacillus sp. P4_E1. NCBI lineage: Bacteria > Bacillati > Bacillota > Bacilli > Caryophanales > Bacillaceae > Bacillus > Bacillus sp. P4_E1. The sequence goes on along the minus strand of NZ_JBFUIV010000014.1, from coordinate 68,792 downwards.
AAGAAACCATATCCAGGGTGGATTGCATCTACATGATTACTTTTCGCAATCTCAATAATGCCTTCAATATCTAGATAAGCATCAATTGGCTTTTTCCCTTCCCCAACTAAATAGGACTCATCGGCTTTATAGCGATGATAAGAACCGCTATCCTCTTTAGAATAGATCGCAACTGTGTTTAATCCAAGTTCTGAACATGCTCGGAACACACGAATTGCTATCTCTCCACGGTTAGCTACCAATACTTTTTGAATACGTTGCAGCTTTGTCATGATTTTCCCCCTCTATTTTCCTACCACTCTAGAGATAAAATACATACACACTCTAAAGAGCGTGAAGTTCTTCACTTTCTACATTATATTATACTTAGAAAGCTTCACTTTATTTTTATCCATCATACCTTATTTTTCAACAAATGATAAGTTTTCTGATCGATTTGTTTCACAAAAATAGTATAGCATACCTCTTCCTTTTCTAACAACAATATTGTATATCACATTCACTTAAATGTAATATACTTTTCGTTTTATAACAATCAATATTGTATCACATTTAAAATCTAACAAAATAAAAAACACATTGAACTCTAGAGCTCAATGTGTTTTTTATTTTACAACAACAAGATGCGGTCCACCTTGTTCTATTTCGTTAGTCAATTTGTTTTGTTGTTTCTCTTGTCGTTTTACATAACTGGCAATATTTAACAGTATACCCATTGCAAGTAAATTAGCCAATAAAGAACTACCACCATAACTTATAAACGGTAATGGTACCCCTGTAAGCGGTATTAACCCAGACATACCACCAACATTTATAAAAGTTTGAACTCCAAACAAACTTGCAATTCCAATTGCTATTAAACTTCCAAACGGATCTCTGCACTTTTGTGCAACCCTAAATGCCCGAATAATAATAAGTAGTAAACAGATTAAAATGACAGCTACGCCTATAAATCCAAGTTCTTCAGATATAATTGCCATAATAAAATCTGTTTGCGGTTCTGGTAAGTATCCATATTTTTGCACACTGTTCCCTAACCCTCGACCATTTAGCCCTCCTGAAGCAATTCCAATAAAAGAATTTATTAATTGGAACCCATCATTTTGAGGATCGTTAAATGGATCAAGAAAAACGGAAAAACGTGCCTTTTGATACTTGCTTAATCCATAATTCCCGAGAAAATATAGTGCCGGAATCCACACTATAGAAGTTAAAACGATTCGTTTTATCCATAAATTAATCCGTACCCCCGAGCAAAGAAACATAATTCCAACCGTTCCCGCAATTAATAAATCGGTACCTAAGTCATTTTGCTTTAAAATTAAAAACATTGCCAATCCAACAAAACCAAGCGTAAGTCCCGATCCTTTAAAAACAGGAGTATCTGTCTCTTGTCTTCTCGCAAAAAAACGAGCTAATATAATAATAATCGATATTTTAACAAATTCAGCGGGCTGTATACCTAATATCCACCCTTTTGCACCGTTTATTTCCTTACCGAAAAACAAGGCTGCTGCTAATAAACCAATACTACCTATTCCCATTGCTATTAAAACTATTCGCTTCCTCCAAAGTTTATAAGGAATAGCAATGATAATCGCTAACATTATCGCTCCAACAGCTAGAATTAATACTTGCCTATTAAAAAAGAAATCCGCTGGTTTCCCATGCTTCGAAATCGCAACAATGGAACTAGAACTATATACCATTATAACTCCCAGCACACATAAGATAATAAGAGGAAGTAATAAGGAATAATCCATCGATTTCCATACTTTTTTCATTTCATTTCCTCTTTCTGTTTCAATTTAATTATTGTTGTATTCCATATGTATATAGGTTCTTCCTTCTTTATTATACAAATAAAAGGCCCAAACTATTTCAGTTTGAGCCCCCTTATTTGAACCCGTTATTGTTGTTTGTTTGTAAATGCTTCATGAAGTGCAGACAACTCACGTTCGAGCTCTCCTAACATTGCTTTCCCTTGTTCTTCTCCAATAAGACCAAGGCGAACCGCAAAATCGACCTCGCGGGATAGTCCAAACATTTGTGTGTCTAAAACTTCTTCATATAATGGACATTGCGGCATTGTAAGATTGTCCATTTGTACCTTAATAAGTCTTAAAATCTTCTCTGCATCCGCTTGTAGAAGGGCTAGTGCCTTTTCCTGATGATTTGATACTGTCTCAGACGCCAAATTGATTCCCTCCGTTTCCGTCCTACTCTCTCATATCTATTAATATTAGCGATAGTTTTAATAAATTGCAATAGAAACATTTTTTGTGACAACAGTGCCTAATACTATTATACTGAAAAGTGGGAGTATAACACAAATGGGGGAACAACAATGAGCGAAATTTTATTTATTAATGGAAAAGTTCGTTTTCCAATCACTATCGATCCAACTGTATGGATTTTCGATGATCGAAAAATAGATTTGACAACTTACTTTGATGAAACTAGAGAAGACTCATCCGAATTAGAAACATACTTAAAACATACTTCAGAGCATTGGGATCGCGAAATCCGTGATGGTGCTGCCTTCCCGCCAATACAACAAAGTGTAAAGAAATATAAAAAAGAACAGCTTATTAACGGGACATTTGGCATACCACTTCATCCATTTCTAAAAAATGCTGAAATTTTAGAAGATGCTACTCATGTCGAAATTGCAACCACAGACAATACAATTACACTTCCGTTAGAAACAGCCCATAAAGCTATTCTCGGTTTTTCAAAAGAAGGTAAACCATTACGAGAAGACGGGCCTGTTCATCTATATTTCCATGATGGATCTAATAGACAAAATCCGATTCGTAACATCCGTAAATTTACAATCATTTAAATTGTATAATTAAAAGGCAAAAAAGGAGTGAGCTTAAGCTCACTCCTTTTTATAATAAATCCGCTGCTAGTTGTGCTAAATTAGAACGCTCTCCTTTAACAAACTTTACATGACCACTAATACGTTGTTCTTTAAACTTCTCTACAACATATGTTAAACCGTTATTATATTCATCTAAATACGGGTGATCAATTTGCTGAGGATCCCCCATTAATACAATCTTACTTTTTTCGCCTACCCTTGTTAATATCGTCTTTACTTCATGCTTCGTTAAATTTTGTGCCTCGTCAATTATAATGAATTGGTCTGGAATACTTCTCCCGCGTATATAGGTAAGCGCTTCTACTTCAATCGAACCCATTCCAGCTAAAATAGCATCTAGCTCCCCAGGCTTTTTCGTATTGAATAAATACTCTAGATTATCAAAAATCGGCTGCATCCACGGTCTTAATTTTTCCTCTTTCTCTCCTGGTAAATAGCCTATATCTTTCCCTACCGGTACAATTGGTCTCGCGACAAGTAGTTTTTTATATAACCCTAAATCTTCCGTTTGCATTAGTCCCGAAGCTAATGCGAGTAACGTTTTTCCTGTACCGGCTTTCCCTGTTAACGTTACAAGTGGAATATCTTCCCGAAGTAGCAATTCTAATCCCATAATTTGCTGCACGTTTCGTGGGCGTATCCCCCACACTTGTTCATTGTGAAAAATAAGTTTTTTTACCTTCTTACCTAAATGATCCACAATCCCAAGTGCAGAACTAGAACCCCCTAGTGCATCTTTCATTACAACAAACTGATTTGGATAAAAAGGATGATTTGCGATTTCAGATAAAGGCAGTTCACCTTTTTCATAAAAATAATCTAACTGTTCTTTTGATATATACCCTTCTAAAAATCCTGAATATATATTTTCCACTTCGATTACTCGGTCACTTAAATAATCTTCGGCCTGCAATCCGATTGCATCAGCTTTTACCCTTACGAGTACATCTTTACTTACTAAAATAACTGATTTCCCGTCCTCTTTTTCTTGTTCTTCTAAAGAGAGGTTTTTCGCTACCGCTAAAATTCGATTATCATTTGTTTTTTCTACAAAAATATCTTGCAGTTGAACAAACGAGCGATGATTTAATTCAATACGAAATGTACCGCCGTTTTCTAACGGAATACTTTCATGCAGCTTTCCTATTTCGCGAAATTTGTCGATTAACTTAGATACATAGCGAGCATTTCGTCCTACTTCATCCATATAACGTTTTTTCGAATCAACCTCTTCTAATACAACTGCTGGAATCACTACTTCATTTGTTGCAAATGAAAAAATAGATAAAGGATCCTGCAAAAGTACATTCGTATCTAACACATAAATTTTATCCAACCTGTTACCCCCTGACTCCACTTTTAAATTTGTAGAACAAGGGTTTCATCCATAAAATATGGACGAACCATTGTTATAATTATATGTACCGTAAAAACGAGGTAGAATCGAAACTCATAGAAATTAAACCTTTTCTTTATTTTTTATTCATTTCTATTCAATATATTACTTTTTATTATAATTTTTCACATTAAATCACAATACTCACTTGTAAAAGTTTATGAACGATGTTCCTATTCATCTTCTTTATAATTCTTTCATTCCTACTAATACTTGGTTATCAAGCTTTTTAGCTGCTCGAAGATCATATGTTTTTTCATATGTTGGTTCAGTAGCAAGTTTCGCACCATAAAACATAACATCACGAACTTCTTGTACATTCACTTCTACTACCGTTAATTTTAGAGGAATCCCTTCCATTCTATCTGTTAAAATTTCACTTTCACCACTTATGGAAAATACGGATTCATTCGCCATTATAGTCAATACAACCCCTGCACTATGCCGTATATTCCCCACAATACGTGAGCGTTGATCTACCGCAAATCGAATACTAGTTTCACTCACTGCATATACCCAAGAAATAGCACTTACGTTAGGAATTTGTTTTTCGAAATCTGTTGTTGCTATCATAACGATACACTCTTTACGCAAAGATTGTACTAAATCACCTGTCAATGTAGGCTCAACTACATTCGCCATATTTCCACCTCCAAATATTATTTATATATCCTTATCATAACCTATTTTTCGAATTGCGAAAATATTATTTTTTCCCGCTATTATTCAAAAACATTATACTTCCATGATATACTTATACTGATAGAATTCGTATTGAGGTGACGAAATGAGAGTCAAATGTATGATTTGTGATAAAAAAGATATGTTAGATGACGAAAATCCTATGGCAAAAAAACTGCGTAATCGCCCTATTCATACATATATGTGCATGGAATGTACGGAACGAATTGCAGAGCGTACTACGGAACGCCATGCGAGTGGTAATTTCCGATTATATCGTGATAAAAAAGTAGAAGACGATTGGTAAACCGGAAATAAGTCCTTAATCATATAGATAAGGACTTATTTGTATTTTTCTGGTTCACGATTCATCTGATCCAAAAAACAATCAATGGCTTCTACCGGAAATCTTGCACACCTTATTTCTCCATCAATTTCATATGTAATCAAATACATTTCCTCGTTCTTTTCAACTTCTACATTTCGTAATTTATGCTCTTCATATATCATATTTTGAAATAATACATACGTTTCTTGTGCAGCTCTATCATCTGGACGTGCTTCCGCAACCGTTTTAATTGTTAACCAATTATATAGTGCATCTTGTACCGAGCGCATGAAAGCCCCTCCTTTTTTCACCCTGTTTTTTGTTGTTTAGCTTGACGTAAACGCAGTCTATAAATTCCAAGTACAATTGCCGCTACAACGAGCCCCTCTCCAACGGGTAAAAAAACTGCAAAAAAAGTTAATACCGTGCATCCAATTGCTAAAGAAATATATATCACTATATTTTTTAGTACCGATAGCTTCCTTGCAAATCCTAAATTATATACAAGTGCACTTAATAAAATTATTGTTCCATAAAGCAACCACATCCCTAACTCTGGATTTTCATCAACTTTACAAAGTTTCGCGAAAAATGACATTCTTTCTAACACTATCTTTCACTCCTTCTCATGAAACAAATTCTCTTTATGTACTTAATACAAGAGTAACTCGCAAAAAAAATACTGTCCACAAAAAAAGAGTAAATATTCTAAAAAATAAACAAAAAACAAAAAAACAGCTACCTTTATAAAAGGTAGCTGTTCTATTATTTTATGCTTCAACAGATTTCTTTTTCTTAGCAGCTCTTTCGCGCTCACTCTTATCAAGAATCTTTTTACGTAGACGAATTGATTCTGGAGTTACTTCACAGAACTCATCATCGTTTAAGTACTCTAATGACTCTTCTAAAGTCATTAAGCGTGGTTTTTTCATTGATGAAGTTTGATCTTTCGTCGCAGAACGAATGTTAGTTTGTTGTTTCATTTTTACAACGTTAACTGTTAAATCATTCTCACGTGTATGTTCTCCAACGATCATACCAGCATATACTTCTGTACCTGGTTCAACGAAGATTACACCACGGTCTTCAACTTGCATAATACCATATTGTGATGCTTTTCCTGTGTCAAGTGAAACTAGAACACCTTGGCGACGTCCACCCACTTGTCCAGCATGTACTGGTTGGTAGCAATCAAATGTATGGTTTAAAATACCGTAACCACGAGTTAATGTTAGGAATTCTGTTGTGTAACCAATTAAACCACGTGCCGGAACCATGAAAGTAAGGCGAACTTGACCGTTTCCGTTATTCACCATATCTAACATTTCACCTTTACGTGCGCCCATTGATTCCATAATAGAACCAGTGTATTCTTCAGGAACATCGATTTGTACGCGCTCTACAGGCTCGCTTCTTACGCCATCAACATCTTTAATAATTACTTCAGGCTTAGATACTTGTAGTTCATAACCTTCACGACGCATGTTTTCAATTAAGATAGATAAATGTAACTCTCCGCGTCCAGATACGATCCATGCATCAGGAGAATCTGTATTATCTACACGTAAACTTACATCTGTCTCTAATTGTGAACGAAGACGCTCTTCAATTTTACGAGAAGTAATGAATTTACCTTCACGACCTGCAAATGGGCTGTTATTTACAAGGAATGTCATTTGTAGTGTTGGCTCATCAATACGTAATAATGGTAAAGCCTCTTCATGCTCAACCGGACATACCGTTTCACCTACGTTAATGTCTTCCATACCTGAAACAGCTACTAAATCTCCAGCTTTTGCTTCTTCAATTTCTTGACGTTTTAATCCAATGTAACCAAATAATTTAGTTACACGGAATTGTTTTACACTTCCGTCAACTTTCATTAATGCAACTTGTTGTCCTACTTTCATTGTACCGCGGAATATGCGTCCAACCCCAATACGGCCAACATAGTCATTGTAATCAAGAAGTGCTACTTGGAATTGAAGTGGCTCTTCGCTGTTATCAATTGGTGCTGGGATATGTTCAATGATTGTGTCAAACAATGATTTCATATTCTCTTCTTGATTTGCTGGATTTGAATCTAAGCTTGCTGTTCCGTTCATTGCTGATGCAAATACAACTGGGAATTCTAATTGATCTTCGTTTGCACCAAGTTCGATGAATAAGTCAACTACTTCATCAACTACTTCATCAGGGCGAGCGAAGTCACGGTCAATTTTGTTTACAACAACGATTGGAGTTAAGTTTTGCTCAAGAGCTTTCTTTAAAACAAATCGTGTTTGTGGCATACAACCTTCATATGCATCAACAACAAGTAGAACACCATCAACCATTTTCATGATACGTTCTACTTCTCCACCAAAGTCAGCGTGACCAGGTGTATCTAAAATGTTAATTCTTTTATCTTCATAGTGAATCGCAGTATTCTTCGCTAAAATTGTAATACCACGTTCTCTTTCTAGATCATTTGAGTCCATTGCGCGTTCTTCAATATGTTCATTCGCACGGAACGTCCCCGCTTGACGTAATAACTGGTCAACAAGTGTTGTTTTACCATGGTCAACGTGGGCAATAATTGCTATATTTCGTAAATCTTGTCGTTTTTTCAACATGTCCAACTCCTAATGTCTTTTTAATCCTTCTCTATTATAAGAGCGAAGGGGATACAATGGCAATCAAAATAAAATCAAGAATGAAAATATAGTTGTATTCTTACTTTTGTGAAAGTAAAATAAGATTGGAGGGTGAAGAAATGGAACACATTCAATATCGCTTTTTATTAACAGCAATTATCGGTGTTATCTTCTTAATTGGTATCGGAATTATGGTTGCTGAAAATAGTCCCATCGGCATTATTATTTGCATTATCGGCACATTTGTTACAGTTGGATACGGTTTTGTAACAAAAAGAAAAATGCGTAAATCGCAATAACATTAAAAAGTAAGAAGCTTCTTTATGCCTCTTACTTTTTTTCATTATTGCGATACAAATGGTAATAATTCTTCGTATACTCCTGGTTTTGCAACTAACACACTGCTTTTCTCTACAATAGAAAGAGGCGTTCCCAAGAACGTTGTCACTTTACCGCCAACTTCTTCTACAATAATCTGTCCCCCGCCAAAGTCCCATGGTGATAAGCGCGGTGTCACATATGCATCTAATCTTCCGGTTGCAACATATACCATTTCTAACGCTGCACAACCATATGACCTCGTACCTCTCGCCTTCTTAACGAGCATCATCATTTTTTCCATATTAAGCAATGGATTATCAGTAAGCCATATCGCATTCAAAGCTATAACTCCATGCTCTACCGTTCCTTTTTCCAACATGGGAATAGCTAAATCATTGCAAAAAGCCCCTTCTCCCTTTACCGCATGATATAGTTCGTCATGAACTGGATCATAAATAAGACCAATCTTTCCGATACCGTTCTCATAAATCCCGATTGAGATTGCGAAATTTCTTTTTTGATGAACAAAGTTCATCGTGCCGTCAATTGGATCAATTAACCAAACAACCCCATTAGAAGAGGTAATCTCATCTCCGTAGCCTTCTTCTCCTAAAATATTATGATGTGGGAATGTTTCTTTAATTTTCCCAATTAAAAACTGCTCCGTTTCTCGGTCCATATTTGTTACTAGATCAGCTGCATTTGACTTTGTTTCTATAATAAGTGTTTTTTTCAGTGACGCCATTAAATGTTCTCCAGCTTCTCGAATCCACTGTTTCGCGTGTGTATCGATGTCTTTCCATACTTCTTGCATGTTTAAACACTCCGATCTATACTGTTCACAGAAAAAACGAACCCTTTATAAGGTTCGCACCAACTAATTATTTATACATATACTATTATTACGCTTCTAAACGGATCATTTCAAGTCTTAACACTTCTAATTTTTGTACGCACTCTTCTTTTTTCTGTTTGTCGTTATCCATCATCGCATCATATAAAGTTGCTAATTCATAATCTAGCTCCAAACGTAGCACCGGAATTCTCTTTTCAGCATCTGTTCTCTTTAACGCATTAATCACCTGTCTCATTTTTTTTGCCTCCTCCCAATATTCGTCTGCCCTCGGACTAGAATTGATTCAATTTTCTGATTTTTTGTTTTATACTATACTATGTTGGATGAATCATCTATGCAACAAAATTATATTTTTTTATTTAAATTTTTTTGTGATGTTTTTTTTATGAATAGTACAAGCTATGCTAAAATTAAAACAAAATAGGAGTTGGAGGAACAATCATGACACTACAAACATTCACATCAACTGATTTTGAAGTCTTTACTGTTGATGGTCTTGAAGAACGAATGAGCGCAATTAAAACGAATATTCATCCTAAGCTAGAAGCTTTAGGGGAACAATTTGCAGAATATTTATCACAACAAACTGATGAAAACTTTTTCTACCATGTAGCAAAACATGCACGCCGCAAAGTCAATCCACCAAACGATACTTGGGTTGCTTTTTCAACAAATAAACGTGGATATAAAATGTTACCACACTTTCAAATTGGTTTATGGGGTACTCACGCCTTCATATACTTTGGTTTAATCTATGAGTGTCCACAAAAAGTGGAGACGGCTCACGCCTTCTTAGAACATTTAAATGATTTAAAAACAAATATTCCAAATGACTTCGTTTGGTCCATTGACCATACTAAACCAGGTGTAAAACTACATAAAACGCTTGAAACGGAAGACTTACAAAAGATGATTGAACGTTTAGCTACTGTGAAAAAAGCAGAGTTATTAGTCGGTATTCATATATCACCAGAGGAGTTTTCAGCAATGACCAACGAACAATTCCTTGCTAAGATTGAATCTACGATGCAACCACTCCTTCCTTTATATGCACTTTGTAATCGATAGTAGAAAACGGACAATTTATATTGTCCGTTTTTAGTTGTTATCACATTATAGCACTTTGCATTTTAATTTTCAAAATATTTTTACATTTTTACAATCTTTTTTTCCGCTACTTCTTTTGCTCTTTGAATCGTACGATATATAGAATATCCACTTACTTCTTGAAATTCTTTATCAATTTTTTTCTCCGCTGCCTTCGATGGCACAATCTCTTTAAAACGACGATATAATTCCATCAAATCTTCTCTCAAAACTCCTTTTTCATATACCTTTTCAATCGCTTCATAAAACTTTACAACTGCTACCATTTCTTCATTTGACCAATTGTAATCAAGTGGATATTGATATTCCATTTTTGCACCTCATTCAGTATTCTTTCTTTTTCCATTATGCTACCTTTAAGACAACCTTTTATTCTTCACTATAGCCACTCTGCATTATACACCATTTATCCATTTCAATGGAATTGTCTTCCTCTTTGCAGTATTTAAAATATAACTATTAAACATACTCACCTTGAAAATGCGATTTTTCTATACATCTATAATTATTGGTGATATAATGCTTTTGTTTTATAGAGAATAAAGTGAGACTACCATCCCAAAAAAGGCTTTTGCGAATGGCAGAAAAACAAGTCAAGTTCTAAAAGTTTGTCATCTTAATTTCCTTTTAGAATGAGATGAAATCATATAAAACAAACTCTAATAAATATTACGAAGAAGAAGGGGTGTATAGATTGTCCCAATACGAAACACCATTGTTTACCGCTTTAGTTGAGCACAGTAAGCGAAATCCAGTTCAATTCCATATTCCTGGTCATAAAAAAGGACAGGGCATGGATCCTACATTTCGCGAATTTATTGGGCATAATGCATTAGCAATTGATTTAATTAATATTGCGCCGCTCGATGATTTACATCATCCAAAAGGTATGATTAAAGAAGCACAGGATTTAGCAGCCGCTGCTTTCGGTGCAGATCATACGTTCTTTTCTATTCAAGGTACAAGTGGTGCAATTATGACAATGGTGATGAGCGTGTGCGGTCCTGGGGATAAAATCCTCGTGCCACGGAATGTGCATAAATCAGTAATGTCAGCTATTATTTTCTCAGGTGCAAAACCAATTTTCATGCATCCTGAGATTGATCCGAAGCTCGGTATTTCACATGGGATCACAATTCAATCTGTCAAAAAGGCTCTTGAAGAGCACTCAGATGCGAAAGGCTTACTTGTTATAAATCCAACATATTTTGGGTTTGCTGCAGATTTAGAGCAGATTGTAGAATTAGCTCATTCTTACGATATTCCTGTACTTGTTGATGAGGCTCACGGTGTTCATATCCATTTTCATGATGAACTACCAATATCAGCTATGCAAGCAGGTGCAGATATGGCAGCAACAAGTGTTCACAAATTAGGTGGGTCTTTAACCCAAAGCTCTATTCTTAATGTAAAAGAAGGTCTTGTGAACGTAAAGCATGTCCAATCCATTATTAGCATGCTTACGACTACATCAACTTCTTACATTTTGTTAGCATCCCTTGATGTTGCTAGAAAACGTCTTGCTACAGAAGGAACAGCTCTCATAGAACAAACAATACAATTAGCTGAGCATGTTCGTGATGCTATTAATGCTATTGAGCATCTTTATTGTCCCGGAAAAGAAATGCTAGGAACAGATGCTACTTTTAACTATGATCCTACAAAGATAATTGTATCTGTAAAAGATTTAGGTATTACAGGCCATCAGGCTGAAGTATGGCTTAGAGAACATTACAACATTGAAGTAGAACTCTCTGATTTATATAACATACTTTGTCTTATCACATTTGGAGATACAGAAAGTGAAACAGATACACTTATTACAGCATTACAAGATTTAGCAGCAACATATAGAAATAGAGCAGACAAAGGTGTTCAAGTACAAGTAGAAATACCAGAAATACCTGTGCTAGCACTTTCTCCTAGAGATGCTTTTTATTCAGAAACAGAAGTCATTCCATTTGAAAACGCAGCAGGTCGTATTATAGCTGATTTTGTTATGGTTTATCCGCCAGGGATTCCAATCTTTACTCCGGGGGAAATTATTACACAAGATAACTTAGAGTATATTCTTAAAAATTTAGAAGCTGGGTTACCTGTACAAGGTCCTGAAGATATGACATTACAAACATTACGTGTTATTAAAGAGTACAAGCCTATCAGTTGATAGGCTTTTCTTTCACCTTTTTTCTCTTTTTTTCATACGATACTAAAGAATTTGACATTCCCACCCTAATGGGGCAAGCTGACTAACATCAGTGGGATTCTTGCTACCTAAGGCGAAGTCCATTTCTGGTATCGCTGACGTGCAAGATTGCGGTGTGCCATCACCACTCTCACAACAGACCGTATAGGTTCGTGAGCTACTGTACTATACCATACCGTACAGATTCGTGTTCAGGTGTTTTAGCGTCTTGTTCTTGACGACACATATCATTTTACCGATAGCTTGAATTCGGCTATCGAACTCCCTATGCTATCTTTTTTCAAAGAACACATTGGCGTTTTAAAGACTTGTACTTGTCTGTAGTTAAAGTCTACCAAAATATAAAGTGAAACTTTAATCAGTGGGGTTTTGTTCATCCCCACTGATTATTAGCCTTCACCAATCGGGCGTTTACGGGCAGCAGGGCTCCAGCCGAATTTTGAGGTGGAATTCTTACTGCCCGTAAATAGCGGGATAAATGTTTTTCTATGAAAAAGCGATACTTTCATCCTATGTCTAAAGTCCAATATAGGCTTTCCCGTATCGCGAAATCTGTAACGTATAGGTGGGGATACCATTATGATTGTGATAGGCCGTTCTATTGTACACCCTTATATCACAAATGAATATGAGCCATTTGCAGCTGAAAAACAACAGATTTTATCCATAATGGCGGGAAATCAAGAAGTTTATTCCTTCCGAACAGCCGATGAACTCAGCTTTGATCTTAATTTACGAGTTAATATTATTACTTCCGCGCTAGAACTTTTTCAAAGTGGATTTCAGTTTCGTACGTTTCAACAATCTTTTTGCAACCCTCAGTTTTGGGAAAGAACATCACTTGGCGGATTTCAACTACTCCCAAACATAGCCCCTTCCATTGCCATCCAAGATATTTTTAAAAACGGAAAACTATATGGAACTGAATGTGCCACCGCAATGATTATCATTTTTTACAAAGCATTACTATCATTATATGAGGAAAAAACTTTCAACCGTCTATTCGCAAACCTCTTACTTTATACATGGGACTACGATCGCGACTTAAAGCTCATAACAAAAACGAGTGGCGATATCGTTCCAGGTGACCTCGTTTACTTTAAAAATCCACAAGTTAATCCAGCTACGATTGAGTGGCAAGGAGAAAATGCAATCTATCTAGGAAACTTCTTTTTTTACGGACATGGCGTAGGCGTAAAAACGAAAGAGGAAATTATTTATTCATTAAATGAACGAAGGATTCCTTATGCTTTTATTTCAGCTTATTTAACCGATTTTATTACTCGTATTGATAGCCGTATGATGAGTCAATATGCCCCTCCTAACACGCCACAAACATCAATAGGATTTATTCCTATTAGAGATGATGCAATTGTTGCAACAGTCGGGCATACAACTACAATCTATTAAAAAAACGCCTACATGTGTAGGCGTTTTTTCTTAATTATTAAGCTTTTGTATGTTCTGTATGGTCACATTCGCAATGAGATCCACATTTCCCATAAAGTACTGTTGATTTTTCATCTTCAAAATGTGCGATTGTTCCTTCACAAACTTGGCATACGATTGTTCCCATTTTCATTTCCCCCTGAGTTTAAAGAATAATCTACTTATATATGATTAAGCTTTCGCATTGTCTCTACTAGCACAGTCACAATTGGAACCACATTTCCCATAAAGTACTGTCGTTTTCTCATCTTCAAAATGTCCGATTGTTCCTTCACAAACTTGGCATACGATTGTTCCCATTTTTCATTTCCCCCTAAGTTTATGGTCCTAAAAACTTTTAGCTGTCAATTTCCTATCAATTATTGGGCTTTTGTATGTTCTGTGTGATCACATCCGCAAGATCCACATTTCCCGTAAAGTACCGTTACTTTCTCATCCTCGAAGTGTGCAATTGTACCTTCACAATCTTGACATACGATTGTTCCCATTTTTCATTTCCCCCTAAGTTTATAATCCCAAAAACTTTTGTAACCGCTTAACTTTCTGTCTTTATTTTAATATGTTATACTTTTTACGTCAATAGGTTTTTAGTATAACACATTAAATATTTTAAAATTAAATTAGTATGCGATATTAACACAAAAAAAACAGCCATATCTCATATGTACGACTGTTTCTTGTTAATTATTCTTCATACTCCGCATGCAAAGAAGTAGACGGAACAAGAAATTTAAAAAACTGAGCTAACTCCTCCGCCTCCTCTTCCGATCCTAACTTAAAAGTTTCCTGTATATATGGAACATTTTCTACATCATCTCTCCCAAGCAAAGTAGATCTCCCTGTTTGCATACAAACAATAAGTGGCTTTCCAAAAAACATATTTGTATAAATAATTCCAAAATCATAACGTGTATCATGCGTCATAAATCCTAAAAATCGTACCTTCACACTTTCATGCTCATCATACAATTTTTCAAACATGAGTTTCCACCTTTCTAAATAACACTTCCTACTCATTAATATATTAAACAAAAAAAGTAATACTCCTTTTAATTGTCAAAAAATTCAGTAGGATGTAGAATGATATTATTCTACTAAGCTAAGGGGGAATTTGTATGCAACACGCCTTTATCACACTTGTACCTAAATCCAATCAACAATCTGTTTCAATAGAAGATGTTAAACACCTTTTTCATAACTATAAAACCGTTACTTCCAAGACTGGTGATCAAATTAATTATGCTTATACAAATACAGCTTTTCCTTATGAAATATTAGATACATCAGCAACAACATTAAAACTCCAATCGAGTCACGATCGATATGATTCTATTTATGTTGGGATTGGAATAGAAAAGGAACAATCTTTTATTCAGGTTTCTTTGCCTACTACAGCAACATTTGGTGATAAAGGAAAAGCAAATGAATTTAGCCGTTTTCTAGCGAAGAAATTAGAAGGAGAGTTACAACTATTTAATGGAAGAACAATGTATTTCTATAAACGTTAATTTAAAAAATAGAGAATATGATTAAAAAAAGTATGCAATTTGAACACGTAAGGAATAATGCCTGCTTTCTTACGTGTAATACAAAACATGCAATCACATATGCCAAATAAAGAAATACGAAAAAGAGAATTACTTTATAATGAAACTTATCACCATTCGATAATGTTAATACAATGGAAAAACCACTCCATAATAGAAAATGATAAAATATAACATGTAATATTCTCATGGAACCTTCTCCTTTGACATGCTCTATTTTATTAATATATGGGATTAAGTTTGAATCAATTACATATTATATAACGGCATATATGCTAACGGTTCATTTAAAGTATTATATATTCATTCGACAAGTACATATAAAGACCTTGCAAGTCATTTTATGAAAATAAAAATACCCCATCTCTTTAAATAAGAGATGGGGTATTTACATTACTTAAATTATTTTACAATGTGAATTGGCATTCCAAGAGCAACTTCAGCTGCTTCCATTGTGATTTCACCTAATGTTGGGTGAGCATGGATTGTTTGAGCGATATCTTCAGCTGTCATTCCAGCTTCGATAGCTAAACCAATCTCAGAGATAATATCAGAAGCACCTGCACCTGCAACTTGTGCACCTACAAGAAGACCATCTTCTTTACGCGTTACAAGTTGTAAGAAACCGTCAGTGCTGTTTAATGATAACGCACGACCGTTTGCAGCGAATGGGAACTTAGATACAGCTACTGTCATTCCTGCTTCTTCAGCTTGTTTCTTAGTGTAACCAACAGATGCTAATTCTGGATCAGTGAAGCATACTGCAGGAATTCCGATGTAATCGATTGCTGATGCATGGCCACTAATTACTTCAACAGCTACTTTACCTTCGTAAGAAGCTTTGTGAGCTAATGGTGGTCCAGGAACGATATCACCGATTGCATAGATGTTTGAAATATTTGTACGGCATTGCTCATCAATTTCGATAATGCCACGGTCAGTCATTTTAATTCCAACTTGCTCAAGACCGATTTCTTGAGTGTTTGGACGACGACCTACAGTTACTAATACGTAATCTGCTTCTACAGTTTGGATTTCACCGTTAACTTCAAAGCTAACTTTTACGCCAGTTTCTGTTTCTTCAACGCCTTTAGCCATAGCTTTTGTATGGATATTTACGTTACCTTTTTTCTGTAGAGCACGTTTAACAACAGAGCTCATAGCTTTTTCGAAACCAGCTAAGATTTCGTCGCCAGCTTCTACTACAGTAACTTCTGTACCGAAGTTAGCATATGCAGTACCTAATTCCATACCGATGTAACCGCCGCCGATTACAACAAGTTTTTTAGGAATTTCAGGTAAGCTTAAAGCGCCTGTAGAGTTGATAACACGTTTAGAGTATTTGAATCCTGGAATTTCGATTGGTGTAGAACCAGTTGCAAGAACAGCATTTTTAAACGTATAAGTTTGTGCTGCATCTTCAGTCATTACGCGTAATGTGTTAGCATCTACGAAGTAAGCTTCACCGCGAATGATTTCAACTTTGTTACCTTTAAGAAGGCCTTCAACACCGCCAGTTAATTTCTTAACTACGCCGTTTTTCCATTCTTGAACTTTTGTAAAGTCAACTTTTACGTTCTCTGCAGTGATACCCATGTCATCAGAATGCATTGCATTCTCATAACGATGACCTGCATTGATTAACGCTTTTGAAGGAATACATCCAACGTTTAAGCATACGCCACCAAGGTTAGATTTTTCAATAATCGCTACCTTTTGACCTAATTGTGCTGCACGAATTGCCGCAACGTATCCACCAGGACCTGCACCAACAACGACTGTATCTAATTCAATTGGGAAATCTCCTACTACCATTGTTATTACGCCTCCATTACTAATAATTGTGGGTCATTCAATAGACGTTTAATTTGGTTTAATGCTTTTTGAGCAGTTGCGCCGTCAATTAAACGATGGTCAAAGCTTAGAGATAATGCTAATACTGGAGCTGCAACGATTTCACCGTTTTTCACAACTGGTTTCTCAGCGATACGGCCGATACCAAGGATTGCTACTTCTGGGTGATTGATAACTGGAGTGAACCATTGTCCACCTGCAGAACCAATGTTTGTAATTGTGCAAGAAGCACCTTTCATTTCAGTTGGAGCTAAACGACCATCACGTGCTTTACCAGCAAGTTCATTGATCTCGTTAGAGATAGTAAAGATAGATTTACGATCTGTATCTTTAACAACTGGTACTAATAGACCTTTGTCTGTATCAGCTGCGATACCGATGTTGAAGTAATGTTTATGAACGATTTCTTGAGAAGCATCGTCTAAAGCAGTATTCAACATTGGGAATTCACGTAATGCAGATGTTAAAGCTTTTACAACGTATGGAAGGTAAGTTAATTTAATACCTTTGTCAGCTGCAACAGCTTTGAACTTCTTACGGTGAGCAACAAGTTCTGTTACATCTACTTCATCCATTAATGTTACGTGAGGAGCTGTATGCTTAGAGTTAACCATTGCTTTCGCAATCGCTTTACGGATACCACTCATTTTCTCACGAGTTTCTGGATATTCACCAGCTGGGATTGGTTGTGCTTTTTGTGCTTCTTCTTTCGCTGCTGCTGCTGGAGTAGCTTCTACTGCTGCTGGAGCCTCAGTTGCTGCTACAGTTTGTCCACCATTTGCAAATGCATCGATGTCAGTTTTCACAACACGGCCGTTCTTACCAGAACCAGCTACTTTATGAATATCTACACCTTTTTCACGAGCATATTTACGAACAGATGGCATAGCGATTACACGCTCATTTACTACTTCTGCAGTTGCTGCTGGAGTAGTTTCCGCTGCTGGAGCTTCTACTGCTGCTTCTTCAGCTTTTGGAGCTTCATCATGATCGTCACCTTTAAATTTAAGGTTTTCGTATCCAGGAGCATCAAATTTAATTAATGTATCTCCTACAATTGCAACTGTTCCTTCTTCTACAAGTACTTCAAGTACTTTACCTTTAACAGGAGAAGGGATTTCTACTACTGCTTTATCATTTTGTACTTCAAGAAGTACATCGTCTTCATTTACTTCATCGCCTGGTTTAATAAACCATTTTACGATTTCACCTTCGTGGATACCTTCACCGATATCTGGTAGTTTAAATTCAAATGCCACGGAATTCAGCCCCCTGATTCATTTCATTATTATGGAATATGTACAAAAGAAACCAGCATGTGCTGATTTCTTTTGCACATGAAAAACTAAAAATTAGAAGTTCATTACTTTGTTAACAGCTTCAACAATATCTTTATGGTTTGGTAACCATACGCTCTCAGCTTGAGAGAATGGGAATACTGTATCAGCAGCTGCAACACGTACAACTGGAGCTTCTAAGTTTAAGATTGCACGGTCGTTAATTTCCGCTACAACGTTAGCTGCAATACCAGCTTGTTTTTGAGCTTCTTGAACTACAACTACGCGGCCTGTTTTTTCAACAGAAGCGATGATTGTTTCGATATCTAATGGTTGAACTGTACGTAAGTCAACAACCTCTAAAGAGATACCTTCTTTTTCAAGTTCTTCAGCAGCTTTTAATGCAGCATGAACCATAGCACCATAAGCGATAACAGATACATCTGTACCTTCACGTTTGATGTCAGCTTTGCCTAAATCAATTGTGTAATCACCTTCTGGTACATCTTGACGGAATGAACGGTACAATTTCATATGCTCTAAGTAGATAACTGGATCGTTGTCACGAATCGCAGAGATTAAAAGACCTTTTGCATCGTATGGAGTAGATGGAATAACAACTTTTAGACCAGGTTGTTGTGCCACTAATCCTTCTAAGCTATCAGCATGTAGTTCAGGAGTATGAACACCACCACCGAATGGAGAACGAATTGTTACTGGAGCAGTCCAACGTCCACCAGAACGGTAACGCATACGAGCTAATTGACCAGAAACTGAATCCATTACTTCAAAAATGAAACCGAAGAATTGGATTTCTGGAACTGGACGGAAGCCTTCAAGTGCAAGTCCAACTGCAAGTCCACCAATACCAGACTCTGCAAGTGGAGTATCCATTACACGATCTTCACCGAATTCAGCTTGTAAACCTTCAGTAGCACGGAATACTCCGCCGTTTACACCAACGTCTTCACCAAACACAAGTACGTTAGGATCATTTTTCATTTCAACGCGTAAAGCATCAGTGATTGCTTGAATCATTGTCATTTGAGCCATGGCTTACTTCGACTCCTTTTCTTTGTAAATTTCATATTGTTCAGCTAAGTTGTAAGGCATTTTTTCGTACATGATTTCCATTAAATCAGTAACTTTTTGTTTTGGAGCTTGGTCAGCCTTAGCAATTGCTTGTTTGATATCTTCTTTTGCTTCTTCGATAACTTTCTCTTCAACTTCTTGAGACCATAGGCCTTTGTTTTCTAAGAATGCACGGAAGCGTACGATTGGATCTTTTTGTTCCCATTCGTTTTCGATATCTTTTGTACGGTAACGAGTTGGGTCATCACCAGCCATTGTATGTGGACCATAACGGAATGTTAAAGTCTCGATTAAAGTAGGACCTTCGCCATTTACTGCGCGCTCACGAGCGAAAGCAGTTGCTGCGTATACAGCTAATGGATCCATACCGTCTACTTGAATTCCGTAAATACCTGCTGCTACTGCTTTTTGTGCTACAGTTTTAGCTGCAGATTGCTTTTCTACTGGAGTAGAGATTGCATAACGGTTGTTTTGTACAACGAAGATTGCTGGAGCTTTGAATGCACCCGCAAAGTTCATACCTTCGTAGAAGTCACCTTGTGAAGCACCACCGTCACCAGTGTAAGTAATTGCAACAGATTTTTTACCACGTAATTTCATACCTAACGCAACACCAGCAGTTTGGATGATTTGCGCACCGATAATGATTTGTGGAGCAAGTGCATTTACATTCTCAGGCATTTGGTTACCCATGAAATGTCCACGAGAGAATAAGAATGCTTGGTATAATGGTAGACCGTGCCACACTAATTGTGGAACGTCACGATATCCTGGTAAGATGAAATCTTCTGCTTCAAGTGCGAAATGACTTGCTAATTGAGAAGCCTCTTGTCCAGCAGTTGGTGCGTAGAAACCTAAACGTCCTTGACGGTTTAAAGAAATAGAACGTTGATCTAGTACGCGAGTATACACCATACGGCGCATTAATTCTTTTAATTGATCATCAGATAATTCAGGCATAGCTGCTTCATTCACAACTTCGCCTTTTTCATTTAAAATTTGTAATGTTTCAAATTGAGCTGCGATAGCTTTCATTTGCTCATCAACATTAAATAGGGTCTTTTTTGTTTTAGTACCCATTCCGTTCACCTCTTCCTCTCTTGAACCATATTCTGAAACGCTTTCACTATCTATTAGCTAGACTGAAAGCGCAACAATGTAAACCAACAAATTTGTTTGTCGGTTGAGAATAATTTTGTGTACCTAACAATCTGTACTAATGTTTTTTCAAAAACATATTAATACAATCTTGATCACGTTTTTTAGTTTACAACTATTCTAATTACGATGTCAATTACTTTGAATACGTTTTTTTATAAATAATATGCCGGTTTCCTCTACACAAACGTGTTTTTATTTTTCACATCTGTATTAGTAAGCAATAACCTGCTGTTATATTATTCCCTTTTTAACTTATTTTTTCTCTTAGAATAATATGTAAACGATTTAATTCTCCTTAGTTTTTCTCTCTTCTCAAGAAAATTATACAAACACTTCTTCCTTTTATAGGTAAATAACTATACATTTCTGATCATTCCTCCATACATTATAGTAACCGCAGTATTAGCGGGAAATGATAAAGGAGGTCATCTCATGTACGGATACTCATATTGCTATCCAACAACTTGTTCATATCCTTCCTACGGTTATGGCGGTTCTTGTGGCGGATCTGGAAGCGGCTTCGCCTTAATCGTTGTGTTGTTTATCCTTTTAATTATCGTTGGTGCTGCTTGCATTCGCTAATTAATGTAAAATGAAACAACTATGGAAAGAAACAGACGGCTTTGCCGTCTTTTCTTTTTATTACATAACTTATCTGTAGAAGATTTGTTTCCAAGTAGCTCTTCCTTACTTGCCGATGACTTTTTTTATCTCCTTTGGTAGACTAAAGGAGAAAGGAGAGATTACATATGCTTACAATGAATGAGGTAATTCGTGAAGGAAATCCTATTTTGCGCGACGTCGCAGAAGAGGTCTCCTTACCTGCTAGCGAGGAAGATACAAATACTCTTAAAGAAATGATTGAATTTGTAATAAATAGCCAGGACCCTGAAATGGCTGAAAAATATAATTTACGCCCCGGAATCGGATTAGCGGCTCCGCAAATCGGTATTTCAAAGAAAATGATTGCGGTTCATGTAACTGATACGAACGATACGTTATATAGCTACGCATTATTTAACCCAAAAATCATTAGTCATTCTGTTGAACGTACATATTTACAAAATGGTGAAGGCTGTCTATCTGTAGACCGTGAAGTACCTGGTTATGTCCCTCGTTACACGAGAATTACAGTAAAGGCAACAACGATTAACGGTGAAGACGTAAAACTGCGATTAAAAGGTTTACCAGCAATTGTATTCCAACATGAAATCGACCATTTAAACGGTGTTATGTTCTATGACCATATTAATAAAGACAATCCATTTGTGGCTCCCGATGATTCAAAACCTCTCGAGCGATAATAGTAAAAAGGCGGAAGTTAACCTTCCGCCTTTTTATTATATGAAATGGGTTCCACACTTACTTATAACAAGCCAGCCCACTTTAATCCGTGATAAATACCGTCTTCATTAACATCTTTTGTCACATAATTAGCAAGTTTTTTCAAATCCTCATGACCATTCCCCATCACAATACCCGTTCCTACTGCTTCAATCATTTCTAAATCATTTAATCCGTCCCCAAATGCATATACTTGTTCACGATTAAATCCTATTTTCTCAATAAACTTCTCAATCCCTTTTGCCTTAGAACCACCATTAGGGATAATATCCATTGAATATGCATGCCAGCGTATAAAATGAAAATCTGGATAATGATGAATAAACTTTTCTTCTTCGTTTACTTCACAAAAAAGAAGCGTTTGATAAATATCGCGTTTCTCATAAAAATCAGGTTCATATGCCGGATGCTCGAATTGTAAGCTTCCAAAACCTTCTTTTACATAATCATGATATTCCACTGACGCTCTCATTTCTTGATGGTCAAGATATACAAGTGGATATCCTTCTTGTTTTGCAAACTGAGTAAACTTATGTAGTGCATCAGGATGTAATGGATTATTAAATAATACCTCATCCTCAAATACAACATACTGCCCGTTAAAACTAACATAATTATGTATATTGAGTTCCTCACGAATATCTTCAAACATAAATGGCGCACGCCCTGTCGCAATCGCTACATGCACACCTTTTTCTTGTAAATCTCTTACTGCATCTCTTGTAGATTGCGGAATTTTCTTATCATGATCTAATAATGTTCCATCAATATCAAAAAAGACAATTTTATCATTCATTTGTCAAAATCCTTTCTGGCACTCTATATTCCTATTTTGATTATCACTTTTCAAATTTCAAAAAAAAGTATAACATATTAAACATCTGTGAAGAAAGCGTTCACTTTCTGACCTTATTTATGAAATGTGCATATACTATTAGTGAAAAAATGTGGATACTTGTTCGGATGAATTTTCTTTTCTATTCTTCCTCATACTATATCTATAACTAACGGCTACTAATCGTTACTACAAGATAACTTACACTATACTAAAAAGAACAAGATTCACTATTCACTTCTAATCTTCTTTCTTGTATGGGAGACAGAGTTATCATTAGTAATATGCATGTTTAAAATAAGGAAAGGAAGGAGTAATCATGCTGAAGAAGCTGAAGAAAAAGCTCAAGCGTTATTTAAACGATTTAGTCCGTAAGAAGACAATCGCTTAAATTGTGCCCATTTCGGGCTTTTTCTTCATTCTCATTCGAAAAAACATGAAAATCGTGACTGTTTGCTTTATAATAAGTAACAGATAATGCAAAACATAGACAAGGAGAGGTTTTCCAAATGATTTTTAAAGTATTTTATCAAGAAAAATTAACTGAGGTCCCAGTACGTGAAAATACAAAAGTTTTATATTTAGAGGCTACGTCTCAAAAGGATGTTCGTAAAAAATTAAATAAGTTCGCATATAATATCGAGTTCGTTCAGTCTGTTACTGGTGCTCATCTTGAATATGAAAAACAAAACGCTGATTTAATATTAGCGGAGATCGTATAGTCATATGAAATTCCTAAAAAATGATCAAGCTGCCGTTTTTGCCCTCGGTGGTCTTGGTGAAATCGGTAAAAATACATATGCTGTTCAATTTCAAGATGAAATTATTATAATTGATGCTGGAATTAAATTTCCAGAAGACGAACTCCTCGGGATCGATTATGTAATACCAGATTACACTTATTTTGTGCGAAACGAAGATAAAATTAAAGGATTATTCATTACACATGGTCACGAAGATCATATCGGTGGAATTCCTTATCTATTACGTCAAGTAAACATTCCAATTTACGGCGGAAAATTAGCAATTGCCCTAATAAAAAACAAATTAGAAGAGCACGGATTACTTCGTAAAGCAAAACTTTATGAAATTCAAGAAGATGATGTTATTAAATTTAAAAAGACATCTGTTTCCTTCTTCCGTACAACTCACAGTATTCCGGATTCATACGGAGTTGTTGTGAAAACACCTCAAGGACAAGTCGTTCATACAGGTGATTTCAAATTTGATTTCACACCAGTAGGTGAGCCAGCAGATTTAACAAAAATGGCCGAAATCGGAAAAGACGGTGTACTTTGTCTCTTATCTGATAGTACAAACAGTGAAGTGCCAAACTTTACGATGTCTGAGCGCCGCGTTGGTGATAGTATTCAAGATATATTCCGCAAAGTAGACGGTCGTATTATATTCGCAACCTTTGCATCGAATATCCATCGCTTACAACAAGTTGTTGAGGCTGCTGTTGAAAACAATCGTAAAGTAGCTGTATTCGGTCGAAGTATGGAAGCGGCTATTGAAATCGGACAAAACCTTGGTTATATCCGGTGTCCAAAGGATACATTCATAGACACAGCTCAGCTAAACCGCCTACCAGCTAATAAAGTTGTTATGTTATGTACAGGTAGTCAAGGGGAGCCGATGGCAGCACTTTCACGTATTGCCAATGGTACACATCGTCAAATTCAAATTATCCCTGGCGATACAGTTGTTTTCTCTTCTTCACCAATCCCAGGCAATACAATTAGTGTAAGTCGTACAATTAACATGTTGTACCGCGCTGGTGCTGATGTAATCCATGGTAAACTCTCAAATATTCATACGAGTGGACACGGTGGACAAGAAGAACAAAAGTTAATGCTACGTCTTATTAAGCCGAAATATTTCATGCCAATTCATGGTGAATATCGTATGCAACGTATGCATATGAAATTAGCGAATGATTGTGGTATTCCAGAAGAAAATTGTTTCATTATGGATAATGGAGATGTTCTTGCTTTACGTTCTGATGAAGCAAGCGTAGCTGGGAAAATCCCATCTGGCTCTGTCTATATCGATGGAAATGGTATTGGAGATATCGGTAATATCGTATTACGTGATCGTCGCATTCTTTCTGAAGAAGGACTTGTTATTGTAGTTGTAAGCATTGATATGAAAGAATTTAAAGTTGCAGCAGGACCTGATATCATCTCGCGTGGTTTCGTTTATATGCGTGAAAGCAGCGATTTAATCAACGATGCTCAAACATTAATTACAACACATTTAGAAAAAGTAATGGAGCGAAAAACTACACAATGGTCTGAAATTAAAAATGAGATTACAGACACATTAGCACCATTCCTATACGAAAAAACGAAACGTCGTCCAATGATTTTACCAATCATTATGGAAATATAAGAAAAAGGACAATGCCTCCTCGGCATTGTCCTTTTCTCTTATCTTAAAAAATGCTTAAAACGATCTACTTCATCGTCATGACCAATTACAATTAATATATCTCCCGCCTGAACGTTTTCTGTAGCTCGAGGAGATACGATAACTTCTTTCCCACGTTTAATTGCTACAATGTTCAAACCAAACTTCGCACGAATATCTAATTCAATTAAAGAGTGCCCATCAATTTTTTTATTTGCGATAATCTCTACAATACTATGCTCATCTGAAAGCTCTAGGTAATCTAACACATTACTTGATGCGATATTATTAGCAATCCTTTTTCCCATATCTCGTTCTGGATGCACAATATGATCTGCCCCTATTTTACTTAACACTTTTTCATGATAGTCATTTTGAGCTTTTACAGTAATATTTTTCACACCTAATTCTTTCAAAATTAACGTTGTTAAAATACTTGAATTCAAATTATCTCCAATAGCAACGACTACATGATCAAAATTACGAATACCAAGACTTTTTAATACCATCTCATCTGTTGAATCTGCAATTACAGCATGCGAAGCTATA
This sequence comes from Bacillus sp. P4_E1, assembly GCF_056401715.1. Taxonomy (NCBI): domain Bacteria; kingdom Bacillati; phylum Bacillota; class Bacilli; order Caryophanales; family Bacillaceae; genus Bacillus; species Bacillus sp. P4_E1. Next base: position 42,854 of record NZ_JBFUIV010000014.1, on the reverse strand, counting down.
TTTGCAAACTCATTAATTTTATCCTCATCTGAGTCAATTGCCATTACTTCCATACCTAATTGAGCTAATTCACGGCAAATACTTCCACCAAAACGGCCAAGCCCAATAACAGCAAATTCTTTCTCTTTTTCGCCCACAGGAATTCCTCCAATAACATCAAATACTATGTACTTTTATTGTAACATACTTTAAATTCGCTACAAAAACCTGTATATACTTCTTATTTTTGTTTTTGCATATAAAAATACTGTTGTAAATAAAACGCGATACCGAAAATTAACATACCAAATACAAATATATTTCCAAATGAACTAAATGTTTCAAAAACGAACAATAGCGTTTCTTGTCCGAAAAAAGCAAATAAAAGTTGTGTAAATGCGAATAACAGTGCCAATATGTAATGATGTTGATGAAATAAATAATGTGTTGCGCCTAAAAAAGCTACAAGCGAAACAATGAAGATCCACCAAGTTTCTAAAAACAATTGCCAATTAGTAAATTGATATCCATTTACTAATATCGCAATAATTCCTATAACTGCCATCGTCGGCACACTCCATAATAATGCACGCCCTCTAAAGAAGTGCGCACCTTTTGCATCTCCTTTTTCATTTGCGATGTATGTTAGCACGACAGTACTTATATACAAAACAGAGAGGATTGTTAAAACAATGATAAGCCAAAAATGTAATTGATAATATTCGTGTTCTATATTCGTCACAATTGCAGCTAACATACATGGAATAAACATCCCTGTCCAACCATCTATTTTTCTTTCGTTCCAAAACACCGTATTACCAATCCGAATTCCTAATAGCATAAAAATAATGATACCTAGTACAAATAACGTAGTCTTATTCCCTACTAAACTCGTCGAGAAAGCAATTAATCCAATAAATAAAAAAAGAACAAATCCATTCATAATTTCTAGTACAGGTGACAAATATCTTTTCACCCATTTGTATGTTTCTTCATATTCACTATTATTTGCTAAACGATAGGCGTAAAAACTTATCCCAAAATAAACCGCCGCAATAATAACATATGCATATAAGACGAAACATAAAATCGCACTGCTAATTTGCACGTAATTCCCCACCCTTTTTCTATGTATCACATTGATTTTACACACTTTTCATACTAAAAGTAAACATATATAGGGTAGTTAAATAATTATCTTCCCTATTAGCAATAATTAATAATGAGCAGTGGCTAAAAACCCTCTGCTCATTATTAAGACGTCAAATTTAACTTTACTCATTTGTATGAAGATGTCTAACACGAACGAATACGAAAGATATTTTCGTCTCTGAACTAAGAAGTCCCCACTCTAAACTATTGCACAATTAGCGAGTAAGTTCACTTTCTATTTCCCTTCCACTTCACATATTGATTTAAAAATACAATTGCTTTCTCAATAACCTCTTCGTCTGGTTTTAATTTCGCATGATGTAAACCATATTCTGAATTTACTCCAAGCCAAAACATAAATCCAGGTATCTCTCGAAGCATATAACCAAAGTCTTCACCTGTCATTGCCTCCGTACACGTAATTACGTCCATAGTCGTTTGTTCACGTGTAAATTGCATAAACTCTCTCGTTAGCTCCTCATGGTTATACACTTGATGATACATCGCTCCGTAGTCAATAACAGCTTCGCATTGAAAAGAAGCTTCTATTCCCGCAACAATTGCCTCAATTCGGCTTTTAACACGTTTCATTGATTCCACTGATAGCGTTCGAATTGTTCCTTCTAAACGAGACTTTTCTGCGATAATGTTTTGAACTGTACCACCTGTAATTTTCCCAATTGTAATTACCGCACTGTCAAGAGGATTCACATTACGACTAATAACTGATTGAAGTTGTGTAACGAGATGACTCGCTGCAACAATCATATCATTTGCTGTATGCGGATATGCAGCATGTCCACCTTTTCCTTTTAAATCAACGTATAGCTCTGATGTATTCGCAAATAATAAACCTTCTTTTGTCGCAATTGTTCCCACAGAGTATTCAGGCGCAATATGAAGTCCAAGAATCATATTAGGCTTCCATTCTTTTAACTCATCGCTTTCTAACATAGGAAGTGCACCACCTGGACCTTCTTCAGCTGGTTGGAATATAAACACAAGATCATCATCTATTCTTTCGCTTACAGCCGCTGTTAGAAGTCCTAAACCGATTGTTGCATGCAAATCATGTCCACATGCATGCATCATTCCTTCATGGACAGAAGAGAATTCATATCCAGTTTCCTCTGTAATTGGTAGACCGTCTATATCTGCACGATAACCTATTATTTTTTCTGGATTTTTTCCATTTACTTTAACAATTACACCTGTTTTCCATGTTTTCACTTCCAAATATTCATTAGGAAGCGTTCCTATATAATCTAAAATATACTGTTGTGTTTTCCACTCTTTAAATCCGATCTCCGGAATTTTATGTAAATCTCTACGAACTTGGACAAATTTGCTTACTGTCATTTTTGCACCTCTATCTATAAAAAGCGTAAGAGCACATTCATGCTCTTACGCTTTTTATTTTTTATTTCTCTGGGTTTAATTGACGAAGCTCTTGTTTAATTTCAGTTTTTGCTTTTGTCTTCTCATCAATTTCTTTAATTACACGTGCCGGAGTTCCCGCAACAACTGTATATGGAGGCACATCTTCTGTTACAACAGCTCCTGCTGCTACAACTGCACCTTTACCTACTGTAACGCCTTCTAGAACAACTACATTTGCACCAATTACAACATCATCTTCAACGATAACTGGTTTTGCAGAAGGTGGCTCAATAACACCGGCAAGTACAGCACCTGCACCTACGTGACAGTTCTTACCAACTGTTGCACGTCCACCAAGCACTGCGTTCATGTCGATCATAGTACCTTCACCAATTACAGCACCGATGTTAATTGTTGCATTCATCATGATAACAGCGTTGTCACCAATTTCTACATGGTCACGAATAATCGCGCCTGGCTCAATACGAGCTTTAATACCTTTTAAATCAAGCATTGGAATTGCAGAATTACGACGGTCATTCTCAACTACATAGTCAACAATGTGCTTGTTATTTTCATCAAGAATTGTCTTAATTTCAGACCATTCTCCGAATAATACACCAGATTTTTTATTTACAAATGCTTGTACTGTTTCAGGGAATGTTACCTCTTTTAAATCCCCTTTTATGTATACCTTTACAGGAGTTTTCTTTTCACTGTTTTGAATAAACGAAATAATTTCGTTAGCGTCCATCATTTTCATTCTTGTTGCCTCCTAAATCCATTTATAATGTTACTCTACCAAACGATAGAGCGAGTAGCAAGACAATAATCTTATTTTTCCATTTGAATTTCTTCTATAATTTCTAAAAATGCTTGTACTTGCTTCAACTGCCTTGCCGAGTCACTCGTCAATAACCATGTTTCTCTCGTTAATTGAACAGGTGTTTTATACATATTTTCCTGCACTTCTTTTAGAACAGTCGAAGGTAAAAGAGCATAACCTATTCCATTTAAAACAAGCTGTTTGCACGTTTCAATTTGGTCAACTACAATCGTTCGCTTAGGTGGATTTGAAAATAATCCATACCACCAATTTTGTATTTGTCCATAGTAGGTCGAATCACTTTTAAATTGAATAAATGGTCTATTTGTCTCTTTTAACATCGAAATATCTTTTATTTCTTTATCAACTAAATATAATTCATCTTCAAATAATTGTTGTTTCTGCCCTTTGTATTCTTGTGATCCTCTCAGTATAGCAACATGAACGTCTCCTTCATAAAATTGCTTTTGCACTTCACTACTCCAGCCAGTAAACAGAGATATCTTCACAGAAGGATACTTATGCACAAATTTTTTCAAAACAGGTGGAAGCCAATATTGCCCAATGACTGATGCAACAGCTATTTTTAACGTACCGTATGTTTCGGTTCTAAAAAGAGCCAGTTCACTTTTAATACCCTCTTCCCGTTGTAACATTTCTTTTGCATAATTTGCAATTTTTTCCCCTTCAGGTGTAATTGTTAATCCTTTTTGTGAACGAATAAAAAATTTCATTCCCCATTGTTTCTCCATAGATTGTAATCGTTGACTAAGCGCAGGTTGGGAAACAAATAAACGTTCCGCCGCTTTTCTCATATTTGATTCCTGAGCTAACACAACCATCATTTGAAAATCATCAATTTGCAACTTTCTCCCTCTTTCCTTAGCTTCCATACACCTAATTTTAATAAGTATTTCATCCTTAATTTAATTGCATACTTTTATACATTAGAACGGTTTGTTAGTTCAAACTTTTCTTATGCTTTATGTCTTTTTAAATATAATACATACACAACTGATATGCACGAAAAAAAGTGACTTCGCCTTTTCTGTGAAGTCACTTTCCCTACGTTATCGATTATGCTGTCTCACTTTTTTATTCAACAATTTTAAAATAGCCCGCCGTGTTAAAATACCCTCGAAGTAACCTTCTTCATTGACAGCGCAAATAAAAGGATGATCAATTGTCATTTCTAAAGCTTTTGCAAAAGAATCTTCTAACGTAAGAACTGGAATCTCTTCCTTCATCACTTGTTCCACTTTCATATTCTCAAGTCTTTCAAACTCAATGCGCTCTAATCCTAAAATACCATCTAAAATCATAGCAGTACTAATTAACCCATGTAATTTATACATAGGGTCTAAAACAGGAATCGCCGAATATCCAGATTTCACAAGAACGAGTAAAGCATGTTCTAGACCATTCCCTATTTGTACATGTGCTACTTTATCTGATGAAATCATTAAATCCTTCACAAGAATTTGTTGAAACTCGTCTTTCGGAATACTAATCATGTTACATCCCCCATTTTCCCTTTTTCCTGCTAATATTCTCCGATCCTATTCACATTTTATGATAGCGTTTTCATATTATTATTTTGTCCTGACATTCTTCTAATAAAAATAAAAATACATAACTATTTTAGCATATAACATAAAAAAAAGACTACCATTCCGGTAGTGCTTAATACCCTTTATTTTTTAATCGGTAAAACAATCTTGTGATTTTTTTATATTGCGTCACATCTGTCTGTTTTAAACCATTCTCAATGTCTGTAAGCTCCACCGCTAAAATTTCGCTCGCGTAATTTTGCTGAAACAGAATATCCAACAATAAATTTTCTTCTTCTCTTGTTAAAACAAATTCCTTTTCCATATGCTCCTCTCCTTGCACTCGCATCATCACTCTCATTATATAAATTTTTCAGTCTATTTAACAGATGTAATATTCAGTTTTCGTTAGAAACACTTAAAGACTGCGAATATATAGACATCATTTCACATTATTTTGTATATCTGTTTGCGTAACTAAATGCCGCATAAGCATCTGGTTTAATTTTTGCTGTTAATCCCATTGCTTGAATTTTCATCGTCATATCTAAAATAAATTCTTTTGTTAAACCATCATTCCCGATATCTAAATGAATTTCCATTATGAATCCTGCTCCATCTTGAGCGTATGGGTGCAATAAATCCCATATCGCTTGTATATGATTGGGAGTAAATAGATAGGCGATTTCTTGACTAAACTGTGTTTCTAAATATATTTTCTCTCGCAACGTTGCTGGCTTATTTTTCACTGATTTATGATGCAAACATCCCCATGCTCCTTTTCCAACACGATGAATATGTATCGCTGTAATAAACCTCGTATCCTTTTGATGCGCTTGTGAGTCTGTCCCAATAGATAATCGATATAAATTTCGCGGATCCTTTTCAATGAAACTACAAATACGGTTAAATACCATATCAAAATTCAAATGTCTCTCTGAAACATTATAAAATGTATGCTCACCGTCCACATAGTCACGTCCTTTCAATTAGACAGACTTTTCGTATTCTCATTGTATGGGACAAAAACAAAAATTATAACTTACTACCCTTTATTCGTTTCAATATTTCGAATTACATAATTACAAAACCTACATGTATATATTACATTTTGATTAGACTGGGCGGTTAATACGTGATTAATTTCAGCATGACTGTGACAATTAGGACAAATAACAATCGGTAAGCGTTCCATCCTTTGCACCTCCTATTAATATTTACTATCATTGTAGGAAAAATAAAAAATTCCTATACATATACATTTGTAAAAACTCTTTTATTTAATCGCGACTTAAATTACAACTTCTACTACCTATATAGCCCATTAATTAATATAACTAAAAAAGGTACCGCCATTTGGCAGTACCTTTTTTATATGTATCAAGAAATGATATCGTAAATCTCAATTGCAACCATATCGATGTTATCGAATTGATACACTTGAGGTTTTTCACCTTGTTGATACACTTCTAACTCATACATTTCACTTTTATCGAAAAATTTCACGCTACATTTGCGCTCACCGTTCACTTCAAAATAGCGTTGTGCTACTTCACCGCTTTCAGCTTGTTCTTGTAGACTAACAAGTCGAGTTAAAATTCCTTGGAGTAGAGACATGAAATCTCTCCTTTCTCTGATCTTCCTACCAATAGGTTTTACAGCTATACTCATTCTATCCGTCATAACAGAAAAAACGTTCCACAATCTAGGATAAAGGTTCTTGGCCAGAAACTCAACTAAAATTTGTCGAAATAAGAAGTAAAAAGATGAAAGATCATCTTTTTACTTCTTTATTGCGCTTTTTATACTGGCAGAATATAATAAACAACAGAAAAAGGGAGGAATTACAATGAAAAAAATTGAGGTTTATACACAACCTGATTGTCCGCCTTGTACCATTGTAAAAGAATTTTTAAAACATAATAACGTTGTATATGAAGAATTTGACATAAAAAAAGACGCTGCTGCACGCAATCGTCTTTTATATGACTATGAATCCTATTCAACTCCAACAGTTGTAATTGACGAAGAAGTTGTGGCAGGTTTTCAAATTGAAAAATTGCAAAAGCTACTCGGTATAGAATAGGAATAGGCGACACCTATTCCTATTCTCATAATTGTTGTAACCTTTTTATTTCAGTCAACAGTTCCTGACTTTCATGATACCCTGCTAATTTCCATTTTCCATTATCCTTTTGCAATGTCACAATTTGATATTGTCCACTCTTTGTCCGCTCATAGACATATAAATTTTTATGTTCTTCATCATAAGACATTTTTGTTTCTGAATTAAAAGAAAACGGAGCTTCTTTTGCTGGAAGTAAATATTCACCACTTTGTTTTTCATTTCTACTGTTTTCATCTGTAAAAACTTGAAGGAAATTATTTGTAAAATATGGTGATAACGTCTCTATCATCTTATTCATAGGTATTTGCTTCCCGCGGATTGAAAATTGCGTCTCATAACCTTTTTGTATCGTTGTAAACACTTCTTTCCGATCCACTTTCACTTCTTCTTTTCCTAAAACAGTTGTGACACTATAGCCAACTAGAAAGGCAACACATATAAATAGAACAAACCATATTCCATATTTCTTCATTTTTTCACCTTCCTTTTAAAAGAGCTTGTCTTTGTAGTATTCATTGTAACAATGATTATGCAAAGAAAGGGATGATTTCGTTCGTAAAATCTTTACAACGATAGACAGCATTTTCATCATCATTTTCACTATTACCAATTTATGATAAAAACAAACAAAAAAATACACGAATCTCTTCGTGCATTAAAATAAAACATCTTCTTCATATAAATATTCGTACGATAAATCTATAAATAAAAAGTTTTCATCATCAATCGGGAATGAAAATGTTCGTACCATTTCACCAGTTTCGATATCAGCATATAAATCTGAAAGTCTTGCCTTATTCTCAAAACGCATTTTCATTATATTTTCTAGAAAATAAGGGCGCCAGCTCCAGTTCTTCATATAATACTCTGGCATAATGATCCATCCACCATCTTTTTTCATAATATTACCCGATTGTTGAAAACCATCTTCATTACAAATAAATATCCGAAAACTATATTGTGATATGCTTTGGCTAAATTGTAATAACCAATCATTTATATCTTCATTCTTTTTTTGTTTTGACAGAACATCACCAATTCGATCACGTAACATCTCTTTTAAATTATAAATTTTTTGCAACTTCTTCTTCTCATGCAGAATAAATTGATGACATTCATTACCAAGTCGCTCTTTTAAAACATTCGTTTCAATAAAATCAGGTAAACATTCTTTCAAATAATTACCTTGATAATATCTACCACCGTTTTTCCAAGCATATTGTAGTTGATAAAAAGCATCAATTTCTTCATATAACAATGTCGCACCAATTCTTCTAGCAAGTAAAGATAAGGAATATAAAATATCTTGATAAGATTGTAAAAGTGCAGTTTGCCTTAAATTTGTTAAATCTACTTTTAAAATATCCGGTGCTAACACGCTAATACGCTCTAAATTACTTGTACCCGTTCCGACTTTATTAATCGAAATTTGAATACCATATGTACGATAATACATGAGTAAATGATTAAATTGTTCTATATCTTCTTTACATTCATGTTCTGTTATTTCCAGAACAATGCGTTGTAAGTTCAAACCTTGTTCTTCATACATCAGCAAAAGTTGAAGTAAACTTTCATCTTCATCATTCATTAATACATTAGCATTCCGATGTATAAATAATAATAATTTTTGATCCGTTTCTAAATACCTATTTAACGCTTTTTCTACGATGATGTTATCCGCTTCAAGTTGGAACTCACTCGGAATAGAATCATCATGGAAGAAAGATGCTAAACTTTGTATGCCCTCTTCTGTTTGAATTCGTCCTACAACTTCATATCCAATTATTGTATGCTCATCAGCACTAAAAATAGCTTGATAATAAGGAAGGACTTTATCCAAGTTACTCATTACATCTAATGCATCTATCAACGTGCTTCCCTCCCTTTACTTTTCAAAAATTATAACACGATATTTACGGAAAAATAATAAAAAATCCCTTCAGTTTTCCTGAAGGGATTAGAGGGGTAAAATGCTAAGGGGAATTAGCAATTCTACTATGAAGAAAAAAGAGGTCTTAAATATAACGTATATATCCCCTCTTGTAAACACATTTCTTTTAAGTGTCACAATTTCGTCATATTTTACCACAAAGAAATGAATAAATCATTCGTTTTTTTCATCCCTTTTAAAATGGATATTGATGCAAATGCTGGCCACCATCCATTGTCATACAAGTTCCATTTATGTATGCAGCTTCATCTGAACATAAATAATAAGCTAGACCCGCAATTTCTTCTGGTGTCCCCAGCCTACCAAGTGGGACACTTTGTATTGTACGCTTAGCCATTTCTTCTGAAATCCATAATTTATCGGCACCACCTGTACGTTCAATTGGTCCTGGTGCGATAGCGTTAACTCGTATTCCATATTTACGTCCCCACTCAACAGCAAGAGTTTTTGTCATCGCTAATACACCAGCTTTAGCTGCTGCCGAATGGATAACCCCTGGGCCTGCATCCCATGCATAAGTTGCCACCATGTTAATAATATTTCCTTTTATACCTTTTTCAATCCAATATTTACCAATAGCCTGACTACAATAAAATGTACCATTTAATACAATATTAATTACCGAATTCCAGCCATTCACAGATAAGTCCTCTGCTGGACAAATAAAGTTTCCAGCTGCATTATTTATTAAAATATCAATTCGTCCAAACTTCTCATCAATATGTTCAATCATTTTTTGAATATCATCAGTATTTCGTACATCCATTTGTACAGATAATACTTGGCCTGGAAACTGTTCAATTTCTAACTTTGCTTCTTCTAGCTTTTCTTTTGTACGCCCTGTAATAACAACACGTGCCCCTTCTTTCGCAAAACGTATCGCCATCCCTTTTCCCATTCCACTTGATCCACCTGTTATAATAACTACCTTCTCTTTCACATACATCCCCTCCAAAAAATGAATACACATTCATTTTATCACTTTATTTGATAGAAATCTTTATATTTTTCAATTTTTCTGATATTTTAACGTAAAGAGGTTTCTTTTCGTTCATTTTTTTCGTAATCTATACTACTTTTTTAGTATTTAAAATATATTTTAAAAAAACTGAAGGGAGGTTCGAGTAACCTGTATATGAAGAAAATTACAAGAAGAAATTTTTTAAAATCTGGAATACGCACTTGTCTATATTCATTTATAACCGCAAGTATCGGCTATTATTATGCTAAATATATAGAGCCCTATTTGCTTTCTTTTACGCAACACACACTTAAATCACCGCTCATACCAAAAGGTTTTCATGGTATGAAGATCCTTCAATTTAGCGATTTACATCTAGGATACTATTTCTCTCTCCAACATTTATCTCAAATCGTTTCCAAGATTAATGCTGAAAAGCCAGATATTGTCCTTTTTACTGGTGATCTCATTGATGATTACCAAACATATACCGAGGCTTCTTTTGTTGCATCCATTTTAAAGAATATACAGGCACCCTTCGGTAAATTTTCTATTTATGGTAACCACGACCATGGCGGATATGGAACTGAATACTATGATCACATCATGCGCGAATCTGGATTTGAACTTTTGCAAAATAGCGAAAAGCGAATTCGTTTACTGGATAATAGTGAAATTTCTATTTTCGGACTCGATGATATGCTACTGGGTAAACCAAAAATAGCGGAAACTTTACAACATGCAAAACAAAATATTTATACAATTGTTCTCGTTCACGAACCAGATATCGCGCCACAAATCGCTACATATCCAATCAATCTTCAACTTTCTGGTCATAGCCATGGCGGACAAGTACAAATTCCTTTTTTAGGTGCTATTATTACCCCGTCGCTTGCAAAAGAATATATTGAAGGTTTCTATAACATTCAAGGTTTGACTCTCTATGTCAATCGAGGTATTGGAAGAACACGTGTCCCATTCCGCTTTATGTCAAAACCTGAAATTACACTCTTCATCCTACAACATTCGTAACAATTCGCCTATTTCCTTACATATCCTTCCTTGTACGCGCTCATCCACGCTTGGTCCACCATATGATAAAAATGAGTCCAGTAAAGGAGGTTTGTTCATGTATCCATATTACCAACCGATCCCAGTTCGTTCAGCACCTTTTGGCCCAGCAGGCGACTCACGCTTCTTTCCATTTTTCGGTGTTCCATTTCTAGCTGGAATTGCTGGCGGACTGCTAGGCGGAGCATTAGCTTTCGGGCCTAGACCGTTTTATCCACCTTATCCACCGCCTTTCCCACCACCAGCACCTTTTCCTTGTTACGGAGGGCCTTGTCAACAACCATACTATTATTAATTTAAACCAACCATTCTTCTAATGTTTTTCTCTCAACGAACCAACTCATCACACGCCTATAATAAAAACTATTCTCTCTACTCATCCTTCCATTTTGAGAATATATGAGTAGAGAAAAAAAGTAAAAACCTCTTAAATTCAATAAGAGGTTTTTACTTTTTTCACACTATTCAGCATCTGTATTTTGATACGCCATCTTAAATAAATTCACTTGGCTATCAATTTCTTCTATACTACTATTAATTATATAATAATAGTCACCATCTTTATTTTGTTCACGTGTTTTCACATTATCAGCCAAAACCAGCTGTAAAATTGCCTTTATTCTCGCTTTCATTTCAATATCTAAAATTGGGAAGGATATTTCTACTCGTTTTTCCATATTTCGCGTCATCAAATCAGCTGAAGATAAATATATTTTTTCATCTCCATTATGATGGAAATAATAAATACGACTATGTTCTAAATATCTTCCAACAACACTAACTACACGAATATTTTCACTTACATTTGGAATCCCAGGTCTTAAACAACATGTCCCTCTAACGATGAGCTCTACCCTTACTCCAGCTTGTGATGCTTCATACATTTTTTTTATTAACGGTTTATCTGTTAACGAATTCATTTTAGCGATAATATATCCATTTCCATATTGTCTATGATAACGGATTTCCTCATCTATTAACTCCATAAACTGCTCTCTTATATCAAACGGGGCAACAGATAAATGATGAAAATGCGGTTTTTTTGTATAACCACTCAAATAATTAAAGAAATTTGTTGCATCTACACCAAAGTCTTTTCGCGATGTAATATATCCAAAATCGGTATACAACTTCGCTGTTGCATCATTATAATTTCCGGTTCCAAGATGTACAAACCTTTCAATTTTTCCGTTTCTTCTTCTTACAACTAACGTAATTTTACTATGCGTTTTCAAGTGACTTACTCCGTAAATAACGTGACATCCGGCCTGTTCCAATTCTTTAGCCCAATGAACATTATTCTCTTCATCAAACCTTGCCTTTAACTCAACCAATACCGTCACTTGTTTTCCTTTTTCAGCTGCTACCTTCAGCGCCTGAATTATTGGAGAATCTCCACTTACACGATATAATGTTTGTTTAATCGCAAGTACATTCGAGTCATCTGCCGCATCACGGACAAAATCAACGACTGGCTGAAACGACTCAAAGGGATGGTGTAATAAAATATCATGTTCTATCGCTTTTTCAAATACATCTTCCTCATCACCTAAATCTTGAGGAGGTTGAGGAATAAGAGCCGGATATACTAGATGTTCATATAAAGGCGCTAATTTTTTATATAAGGAGAATAAACATGTTAAATCTAACGGTCCATCCATCATGTACACATCTTCATCTTTTACTTCTAACACATCATACAATAACGCTAACACTCTTTCATCAATGTGTTCTTTACCAACTTCTAAACGAACGGCAGCTCCCCACTTACGCTTTTTCAATTCTTTTTCAATTACTTTTAATAAATCGCGTGCACCTTCTTCATGGATCGTTAAATCCGCATTACGTGTAATACGGAAACGAGTAACAGGTGATACGTTATATCCTGTGAATAGTTTATGAGTAAAACCACTAATTACATCTTCTAATAAAATAAATTTATGTTTTTGCCCTTCACTTGGTAAAAATATGAAACGCTCCAGTAATGAAGGCACTTGTACAATTCCTAACTTCGTACGATTTTCTTCCTCAGCCTGTTGCTCATCATATAAAATAGTAGCTAAATTCAAACTTTTATTTAATAACATTGGAAATGGACGATACGCATCAATAGATACAGGGGTTAAAACCGGAAATATTTGTTCATCAAAATACTCCTCGATAAATTCCCTTTGCTCTTTCGTCAAATCATGGAATGTTAAACGCTCAATCCCCTCTAGTTCAAGCGCTGGCAATACATAATTTTTAAACGTTTCATACTGCACAGTCATTAACTCATGCGATTTTATCGCAATCTTATTTAACTGTTTCTTTGGTGTTAAACCTGCTTTATTTTCTGGCTGATTAAATCCCGCACTTACTTGATCTTTCAAACCTGCTACGCGCACCATAAAAAATTCATCTAAATTCGAACTAAAAATACTAATAAACTTTAGTCTTTCTAATAGTGGATTATTTTCATCTTGCGCTTCTTGTAGTACACGTTCATTAAATGCTAGCCAGCTTAATTCACGATTATTATAATACGCTGTATCATTTAAATTTACTAAATTCCCCTTTAGCAATTCCATTCTCTTTACACTTCCCTTTGAAACTTTTTCACTATAATTTAGTTACTTTCATTTTATCAAATTACAATATTCCAAAGTGTTAATTTTCTGTAAAGACATCCGTACAACTTAACGTTTTGATTCAAATGATAAGTGAATATTTGTTTTCAATACTCTTTCTAGCTGCTTTTTTTGTTTTTCAGCTTGTACTTTTTCTGCTAATGCCGATTGCTCACATAAAATTCTAAACGTTAATCCTTCTTTATTTTCTGTTATGGATATCGTATCAACAAGCGATCTTTGTCTTACATTTAAAGCAGCTGAAAATTGTAAAACAGCGCCTAATAGGCGGATTTTTTTTTGTTCGCTTTTATCAAACCAACCTTCAAATGGAGATAAATGTTGTTTAAATAGCATTTTTGATTTATAAGATGCAATAAGCGCTAACCTCACTCGATCTTTATGCATCATGCCGTCAATTGTTTTATTTGCCAATAAATAAAACGTGTGTAAACGACTCGCTTCTTCGTCTATATATTTTCCAATATTAAATACTTTCGCTGCTTGATGGAATGCTTCCCAGTCTTTTATTGAAACAGAAATCAGTCCCATTTCTTCGAGTTGTTTACAAATCAATCTTCCATGCTTAATAAGTTGAATGACAAATTCCATATCCATTTCATATTCGTGTGATAACAAATGTAAGCTTTCTTCAACTACATTCGGATAATATGAAATCCCTAAATCTTTCGTCAACTCTTCATAGAAAACACCTTCTCTTAATCCTTTTTTGCTTAATACAAATGCCGTTGCTTCTATAATATTTACAAGTTTATGAAATACTTCAACCGCTGGAATAATTGTATCAGCTCGATCTTTTGCTAATCCTTCCATTTTCTGAAGTTCGATAAACGATTGTTTTTCCAATGCACCTTTTACATTTTCAATATCTTCTTCTTTCATTTTGTATAAATGTACTCCCGCTATAGGATAGTTTGTTAAATTTTGGTGAATTTTCGCTAAGTTTCTCGCACTACCACCAATTGCAATAAGAGGCAATTTCTTATCAATTAACCATGGTAACGTTCGAAATTGACACTCTAAATACTCTCGAATTTCCTCTAATTCATCTTTAGTAGGAATATCACCTTTAATAAATAGATGTTTTAAAGAAAGCGCACCAAAAGGAAAACTATGGTACTCTAAAATCTCTCTATTTTTAATATATGTAACTTCCGTACTTCCGCCACCAATATCTACTGTTATTCCTTCCGAAAACGAAGTAGAATTCATAACTGCTAAATAGCCGTAACGTGCTTCCTCATATTCTGATAATACTCTAAGAGTAAAGTCTGTTTGTCCTTCAACAAGTTTTTTAATCTCCTCTTGATTCTCAGCCTGTCTAATTGTTGCCGTTGCAACACAAAGTACATGATGCAACTGATGGAATTTTGTACTTTCTTGAAATTGAAATAATGTTTGTAACAATACTTCTTTACCTTCTTCATTCAAAACACCATCGATTAAATAATTTCTTAACCGAGCAACCACTTTCGTATTTTCAATTTCTTTATAAAAACCTCCATTTTGCTTTTCATAAATAACTAAACGCATTGTATTAGATCCAATATCTATAATGGCATATTGTAATTTTAATATTTCTTTCAAACTTCTCACTCTTTCATTATCAAATTTCTGAAACATATTCTATCACTATTATACAAAATAGTTGTTTTTTGTAACAATATTGCTTTAATATTGAAAATATATACAATTACTTTTTGCATATAATAAAAACCCATTTTATTTATGCTATAATAAGGAAAAATTGAAAGGAGAGTCAATATGAAACCTTCACAACCACAATCTCCATTGCATAATCAACATTCTATTAATAGACTAGCTCAATCTATTTTCGTTGTGAATCGTCATGCTAAAGCTGCAACTAACCCTAAGTACTTATATTGGTTAAAAAAGACTGCTTTAGAACGCTTAATTACTGAAAAAAAGGCTATCAAAGAAGGATTACATTTTTCTAGAAATCCACGTTTTAGTCAACAACAATCCGATGTTCTTATACGTTTAGGTGATTATTTTTTCCATATCCCTCCTACGAAAGATGATTTTCGCACCCTACCGCATCTTGGTCACCTTGAATCCTCCTATCGAAATCCGAAAACAACCTTATCTTTAACAATAGCAAAAAAAACACTTCAAGATTATATTGGTCCTGAAGCATTAAAACAGGAAAAAAAATTAAGCGAACCAGTTCCATGGTATAGCCGTACCTATACAAAAAAATAAAACAGTTTGGCCTAATATTAGGCCAAACTGTTTTATTTTTTATCTTCCTTAATTTTAATATTCGCTTGTTTATAGAATGCAACTTTTTCTGTATTATATGATTTCGTATATTCATTAAACTTATCTTTTTCTGTCTCAATATCTTTATATGCTTGGTTGACTACCTTTACTTTCTCGCTAATATCTTTTAATTTTGTACCTTTATCTTGTAGCATTGTATATAATTCTTTTTCTTGCTTTAAAGATTTATTATAGCTATCGTACATCTTTTGGAATGAATCATGTCGTTTCTCATAAGTACTCTTTACTTTATCAGCCTGTTCTTTTAATTTATTATCTTCAATTTTCTTCACATGCTTATCAGCTGACTTCACTTCTTCTTGCGCTTTATTTAACGCCTCTTTTTCTTTAATAAGAACTTTTTCTCGTTCAGCTGTATTTTTCACMGCTTGATCAAGCTTATCCTTAACAGCCTGATTATTATCTTTTCCTTCTTGGACAATTTGATTATATAATACTTGACCCTCTTTCTCTAATGACTCTAATTTTTTCGCATCTTCAAACATTGTTTTTTCTTGCTTGGCAGCATTTTCAAATGCAACATATAGCTCCTCTTCTGGTTTTGGGCCGAAACAACCAGCTAGTAAAGTCATTGATAATGCAGTTACAATTGCTAATTTATTATATTTCAACATCTTTTCCCCCTATTAATAAACGACCATCGTGCCAAAAATCCCATGAAAAACATGTAACTTCGTTAGCTATTTCACGCTCGCATCTTTTTACGAAGATCATCAATAATTATTTATACTGCTTGTACAATTTTCGTACTTAAAATTATGTAATGTCTTAAAACATAAAGGTATTTTCCTTAATCTTACCTACTGCAAGAAACACTATAATGTTTCACCTGATAAAAGATGATCGTTGACCTCTCACGTCTATCATTCCCTTTCTCACTTTCTATCAAATAACCTCTTTGTCCATTTTACATAGTGCAAAGGGGACCTCGCAACTCTTACAAAGATTCTTTTAATTTCTTAAAAAGGAAAAGTGTAGAGCATGTTTTCCTCTACACTTTTAAACTGAAAACATTGTGCAAAATGCATTGACACATCCACACACAATTATATGCTGATTTCATATATTTTTAAAGACTTTTGTTACAAAAAAAAGTTTTCTTGTAACAAAAGACAAAAAAATGTTACAAAAAATCTTTATATCATACTTCTTTAAATCAAAGTTTCATTCATGACTTTGCAAGTTTCTATAATTATACAATTGATTTTGTGCCTTTCTAAACAAATCTTCAAAAGTTTTCCCTTCTATAGGATAACTTGCAGCCCCAAATAATAGTGTGACACTTAATAAATCATTCGCTATTTCATTTTGAATATTTTTGATTAATCTACTTGTTATTGTTGACTTTTCATAGCCATTATCAACAGCTACGATAACATATTTATTTTCATCCCACCTCGTAACTACATCGCCTTTTCGAACTGTCTTTACAATTGTACGTTCTACTCTTTGGACTAGCTCATCTAACTTTTTTTCTTGCACTGTGTCTTTTAATACATCCCATTCTTTTACGGAAAGAATATACACTGTAATATTACGAGAATCTCTTTCTGATAAAGCAGCTACTTTTCCAAAAAAATCAACGACAAAATCGTTATTCGTCATTCCTCCTACTTCAATATTTACACGCGTATTCGTTCTTTTATCGTACCAATGTCCAAAATAATAGCTTAGTATCATTTGCAATATATAAATAATAAAGACGGTTAAAAATGATCTCGAATCTAGCTTAGCAATTACATCCTGAAGTGCAATCCATTCTGTAACCGCAACTGTGTTCCCAAGTAATAATCCACTAATTTTCCCTTTATGTTTCATACTCTCCCCCTTTTATACCAATATATGTTTCTATAACAATAATGTTTTTCTATAAAATAAAAAATGTACATATTTAATGTACATTTCTACTTAAGCTTGTATACCTTTTCTATTTTATTTCATATATATACTATATATCGTTTTTAGGAAGGAGTGACCTATATGCCTCAAAAAGAAAATCTATTAGATATTATGCGCTTACTAGCTGGCTTTTTGTTATCATTAAAATTACTATTTAACTCTTTCGGAATAAACTTCATTACAAACGATCAAATTGACGCTATAGTAAATGTTATTTCATTTCTATTCATTCTATATTTTGGATACAAAAATAACTATATTGGAAAAAAGGGAGTGGAACAAAAGAAATTACTCAAGAAGCACAATCTTCATTAAAGAAGGAACCTTTCGCACAGGTTCCTTCTTATCATTTTCTGACAACCACTTCATTTGTTTGTAGCGGTCCATATGATACACCTTTATATTGAAATGTATATGTAGCCTGAAATAATGAATTGGGAGGAGCTTTATCTTTATTTGCTTTTATTTGACAAATTAATTCTACCTTTTCATTCGGTGATAAATTATCGATTCGCCACCTTACAAGCTGAAATAAAAACTCACTTATTCCCTTATCTGCTTTTAAAGAGTTTGGGATATACGCGAAATAATCACGAATCATATGACTTACAACTACTCGTGAAATCATTTCAACGCCTTTATTTTCAACTTCAAGTCGAATAATTAGTATGTCATTAACATCATAGATCATCTCATACGAAAATTTTTCTTTATACATACTACGGATTTGCAATGTGACTGCTACATCGGATGCTTCCGTGTCCTTTCTAGAACCATCAATCCACAAAACCGGCTGTAACGGTATAGAATACCTTCCTTGATCCGAAATTCGTTTCCATATTTTCATAATATATTCACCTCATTCCAGATATATCATCTATACAACTGTATTCTGCCTCTCGATGCAATAAACTACACTTAGAAAA
This sequence comes from Bacillus sp. P4_E1, assembly GCF_056401715.1. Classification (NCBI taxonomy): domain Bacteria; kingdom Bacillati; phylum Bacillota; class Bacilli; order Caryophanales; family Bacillaceae; genus Bacillus; species Bacillus sp. P4_E1. The sequence continues at coordinate 24,094 of NZ_JBFUIV010000014.1, read as the reverse complement.
AATATTTAGCTTGTTACAAACCATATCAAATTTTTCTTTTCCTTTTATCCTATTCGACAATATAAAGAAAAAACCATTTTTAATAGGTTGACACAGGTTATACTTTATTAAATATTTTTTTACAATTTCCTTCCTTGACTACATAACAAAATAAATTCTTACTCTCTTTTGGTCAATATAATAAAGTGAAACTTTAATCAGTGGGGGTTTTGTCCATCCCCCACTGATTATTAGCTTTTACCAATCGAGCTTTAACGGGTAGTTAAAGCGGGATAAAATAATTTGGCGGTAGAAAACATTTGCCTTTTAGTCAAATTTGACTATAATATAATTTATGATTTCCATCCTTTATATCATGTCAGTGCAATTTTTTATTAAATGAAGAGGAACGATACAAACTGTACATAAAGTTTTTTTATGCATTGCACTAAAAAACTTAAGTTAGTTTAATTTTTATTAAAGGAGGGCTACTTTTGGAAGCACAACTATCAAAAAACGATTCAAGTAAAACAAAATTTGTTGTTGCTGGTTTACTACTTGGTATTCTAATGGCAGCAATGGATAACACAATCGTCGCAACTGCGATGGCAACGATTGTCGGAGACTTAGGAGGGTTCGACAAATTCGTTTGGGTCACATCCGCCTACATGGTAGCAACAATGGCCGGAATGCCTATTTTCGGTAAGCTGTCTGATATGTACGGACGGAAACGCTTTTTTATTGGCGGATTAATTCTCTTCTTATTCGGTTCTGCACTTTGCGGGACAGCATCAAGTATTGAACAACTAAGTATTTATAGAGCCATTCAAGGAATTGGTGGCGGCGCTCTTATGCCTATCGCATTTACAATTATGTATGATATATTCCCGCCTGAAAAACGAGGAAAAATGACCGGACTATTTGGTGCTGTTTTCGGGACATCTAGTGTTTTCGGACCTTTATTAGGTGCTTACATTACAGATTATATAAGTTGGCACTGGGTCTTCTATATTAATATTCCGTTAGGACTTATTTCCTTCTTCTTCATTACTAAATACTATAGCGAGTCTCTAGAATATCGAAAACAAAAAATTGACTGGGCTGGTGCTATTACGCTTGTCATTAGTATCGTTTGCTTAATGTTTGCTTTAGAACTTGGTGGTAAAGAATATGCATGGGACTCTAATGTGATTATTGGTTTATTTTCAACTGTTGTTATTCTGCTTATTATTTTCTTCTTCGTAGAAAGAAACGCAACCGAGCCTATTATTTCTTTCCATTTATTTAAAAAACCTTTATTTGCAGCTAGCCAAGGCGTTGCCTTTTTCTATGGCGCAGCTTTTATCATCTGTACAGTTTATATTCCAATCTTCGTTCAAGGTGTTCTCGGTGGTTCAGCCTCAAATGCTGGATTAATTTTGACACCTATGATGGTAGGATCTGTAATCGGAAGTCAAACTGGTGGACAATTAGCTTCACGAACAAGTTATCGTAACATCATGACAGTATCTGGAGTTTTCTTCGTTCTTGGTATTTATTTACTAAGTACTTTAACTATGGAAACACCTCGTACACTCGTAACAATGTTTATGGTGCTTGCTGGACTTGGAGTTGGATTCTCCTTCTCAGTTTTAAGTATGGCATCTATCCACAAACTAGAAATGAGAGATCGCGGTTCTGCTACATCCACGAACTCATTCTTCCGTTCACTTGGAATGACCCTTGGCGTCACGATTTTCGGTACGATTCAAAATCATGTTTTCACTGATAAATTAAAAGCAGTCTTCCCTCCTGAACTAGAAAAAATGGCTCCTAAAGGTGGAGACACAAGCTTTTTATTATCACCAAATGCTACTGAAAAGCTACCTCCTGAAGTACTGAGCGGAATTAAAGAGGCTCTTGCAACATCTATTGCTAATACATTTTTCTGGGCACTTATCCCAGCTACGCTAAGTATAATTTGTATTTTACTTATGGGAAATGAACGTCTTTTAACAGGACCAAAAACAAAGCAAAAACAAAAACAAGTAAGCTAATATAGAAAAACGAAACGGTATATCCCTTTATGAAAGAGGATATACCGTTTATAATATATATAAAGTTTCTATATACAGGAGTTGAGACAGCATGAGCATGAAGTTAGTCATTCTCGGCTTGTTACTCGAAGGAGATAAACATCCCTATGAAGTGCAGCACATAATGAAAGAAAGACAAATGGATTGTTATATTAAATATGCCAAGGGATCGCTATACTACGCCTTCGAGCAATTAGAAAAACAAGGTGCGATTAGCATTACCAATATTGTTAGAGATACGAATAGACCAGATAAAACAATTTTCCATATAACAGAGGAAGGAAAAGCCCTTTTCCACACCTTATTATTAAAACAATTTGAAGCGAAAAACCAAATATATAAACCTATTTATTCAGCGCTCTCTTTCGCTCACTTTAGCGACGAACAAGCTCTAGTTCCTATTTTGAAAAAAAAGAGAGATGATACAATGCTCTATTTACATACAATGCAAACGATATACGATCATAATAAACAACTAGTTCCTCGTGCTCAACTATATATTCTACAAAGCGTCATTGAGCATATTAATGTTGAATTACGTTGGCTAAACACGCTCTTACAAGATGCAACTGCAGGTCGTCTTTCAGAAATAGGTGTAGATAATGATTAAGTTTTTCTAAAAGAGGTGCCTCCTCTTTTAGAAAAACTTAACACTATAATTATTCCTCGCAACTCAAAACACCCTCATTTTAATAATAAATAAACATCAAAAAAACTTAATTTTCCGAATAAAAAGAAATAAAAAACTTTAGAATTTTCTTATTTTAAAACAGTGGACAAAATTCCGAAAATTGTGTTAGAATTTGTTTCAATATCATATCGCTTGTTAAATTCCTTTCAAAAGGAAAATAGGTACACGAATATTTCACTTCGTGTTTAAAAGGGAAGTTTGGTGAAACTCCAACACGGTCCCGCCACTGTAAATGCTGAGATTTCTTTTTTGTGCCACTGTGAAAACGGGAAGGTGAAAGAAATTATATGAAGCATAAGTCAGGATACCTGCCTATTTTAACAACACTGATAGACTCACGGATGATGATGAGGTGTTAAGAACAAAAAGGAAGGCTTATTTTTCTATGCCTTTATGCTTTTTGTTATAGGTATTTCCGAGTAAACGGAAATGCTTACTTTCAATTAGGGAGGAATTTAAAATGGCAATTCAAACAAGTAACTTAGGTTATCCACGTATCGGACTACAACGAGAGTGGAAAAAAACATTGGAAGCTTTTTGGTCCAATAAAATTGATGAAGAACAATTTTTAACGACAATGAAAGAAATTCGCCTTCAACACGTCAAAGTACAGCAAGAAAAGGGAATTGAATTAATTCCAGTTGGCGATTTTACATATTATGACCACGTTCTGGATACGGCCTACATGTTAGGATTCATCCCGTCACGTTTTTCAGAGTTTACCTCTTACCTTGATGTATATTTTGCAATGGCACGCGGCTCTAAAGATCACGTTGCTTCTGAAATGACAAAATGGTTTAACACAAACTATCATTACATTGTTCCTGAATATGAAGAAGGATTACAAATCTCTTTAAAAGACAATCGTCCTCTTCGTTTATATGAAGAAGCGAAAAAAGAGTTAGGCGTTGATGGAAAACCAGTTATTTTAGGCCCTTATACATTCCTAAAACTGGCAAAAGGTTATAACGAAGAGCAATTTGCCACTATTTTAAAAGAGCTAGTTGCACCTTATGTACAATTATTCTCTGAATTACACGCAGCTGGAGCACAAATTATTCAAGTTGACGAACCAATCTTCGCATCTTTAACAAAAGATGAAATTAATCAAGCGAAAGAACTTTACGAAGCTATTCATAAAGAGGTTCCAAATGCGAATCTTCTTCTACAAACATATTTTGATAGTGTAGAAGAGAACTATGAAGAAATTATTGCATTCCCTGTTTCTGGTATTGGATTAGACTTTGTTCATGGCAAAGAAGGTAATGTAAATGCTATTTCAAAATATGGATTCCCAGCTGATAAAATTTTAGCTATCGGTTGTATAGATGGCCGTAACATTTGGAGAGCTGATCTTGATGATGTACTTTCTTTATTTACAACATTACAAAATCAAATCACAGCAAAAGGTTTAATTGTTCAACCTTCTTGTAGCTTATTGCATACTCCAATTGATAAAACGGAAGAAACGCAATTAACAAGTGAATTATTTGATGCACTTGCATTTGCTAATCAAAAATTAGAAGAACTAGTCCTTATCCATTCTGCTCTTACTAAAGGTGTAGAAAGCATCAGTAGCGATTTAACAACATATCGTAATGCACATCATGCAATCCGCTCATCAGCTGCACGTAATCGTGAAGATGTAAAAGTGGCACGTACATCACTTAAAGAAGATGATTTCTCACGTCCTCTTCCATTTGAAAAACGATATGAACTACAGCAAGTAGCTTTACAATTACCGTTGTTACCAACAACAACTATTGGTAGCTTCCCGCAAACATCTGAAGTTCGTCAAACACGTAAACAGTGGCGTAACGGCGATATTACAAATGAACAATATAATCAATTCATTGAAAAAGAAACTGCAAAGTGGATTCGTTACCAAGAAGATATTGGTCTTGATGTACTAGTACATGGTGAATTCGAAAGAACTGACATGGTGGAATATTTTGGAGAAAGACTTGCTGGTTTCTCCTTTACTAAAAACGGATGGGTACAATCATACGGTTCTCGTTGCGTAAAACCACCTGTTATTTATGGTGATGTTGCCTTTATAAGTGGAATGACTATTAAAGAAACTGTATATGCACAAAGCTTAACGGAGAAAGTAGTAAAAGGTATGCTAACTGGACCTGTCACTATTTTAAATTGGTCATTCGTTCGAAATGATATTTCAAGAAAAGAAGTATCATATCAAATTGCATTAGCACTTCGTCATGAAATTGAATTACTTGAATCTTCCGGAATTAGAGTAATCCAAGTCGATGAACCTGCACTTCGTGAAGGTATGCCGTTAAAAGAAAAAGATTGGGATGCATACATTACATGGGCAGTTCAATCATTCCTTTTAGCAACATCTTCTGTAGAAAATGAAACACAAATTCATACTCATATGTGTTATAGTAACTTCGAAGATATTGTAGATGCAATTCGAGCGTTAGACGCAGATGTTATTTCTATCGAAACATCAAGAAGTCATGGAGAATTTATTAATACATTAAAGCATACAACATATGAAAAAGGAATTGGTCTAGGGGTATATGATATTCATAGCCCACGTGTCCCAAGTAAAGATGAAATGTTCACAATCGTAGAACAATCTTTACAAGTATGTGACCCTAAATATTTCTGGATTAATCCAGACTGTGGTTTAAAAACACGAAGAACTGAGGAAGTTATACCTGCTTTAGAGCACATGGTTCAGGCAGCAAAAGACGCTCGTTCTCTCCTAAAAACAAACGCATAATAAAAAAACGTGTTATCCTTTTGAAGGATAACACGTTTTTTTATTCTACACTCTCAAAATAGAAGTCGTATTGTACTTTATACAATTCATCGTCTGATGGCTCTTCAAGAGGAGTTGCCTGCAAGACTATCATATATTCTCCGTTCGGAATAGGAATATGATATTTATTAGAAAGAATACTTGTTATATATACTTCTTCATTCTTCACTGTGAAAGGAACTGATATCGTTCTAACCACTTCTTCTTTCTCAATATGATTTCCACAAGTAACTTCCACTTCACAAGTATAGTCAGAGATTGCTTCAAAAATAATAGCTCCATCCACCTCAGCATAGCCTCTTTCAAAATCTTCAGGAGTCCAATCTACATAAGGCTGCTGACCATCATAGTTCATTATCATTAATTGCGAATATGAAATTGTTAATTCCATAACTATCCCTCTCCTCCACTATGAAATGTATGCCAATTACTATTTCACTTCAAATTTCACACGCGTACCATCTGGATATTTGTCTAGCTTATTCCCTACCCAAGAACCTGCACCGCGGTTATCTGCTGGACTTATATATTCAATATGAGCTCCTTTTCCGCCTTCCTTACACATCGCCATCGGCCATTCATCACGATCATAACCTTTCTTCGTCGGATATGGCGCTAACGATAATTTCCTTCTATCCGCTGCACCATTACGATCAATTGTACACATTTCCGAATGTCCTTCTTTTATAGCATCCGTTATATGTTTCCCGGTCTCTGGATATCGTTCTTTCGGGAACTCTAGAATTTGATCATACGTAGTTGTCTTTTTAGTACTTGTCTCCTCTGGCACAAGTACTTCATATACCGCTACCAAAAGAGAAAGAATTGCAATAATTGAAATGATAATACCTTTAAATTGCTTCATGTGTACCTCCGTGTTCCTACCAATTTCTTTTCCTCAGTTATTATAACAAACTTCTTCTATGTATGTTTTCAGACATTATTTTAGCTCTTCCTCTCCATTCCGCCAAAAACATTCATTTTTCTTCATCTTTTCACTAATGCTGTAGAAAACTAATAACCTTCCGACATTCTTTTTCAAAGGAAGTCCACATAAAAGGTTGAAATGATATATACGATACTTTTTGGGGAGGAACTATCATGGAAGCTATTTATAAAACGAAAGATGTTACAAATAAAACAGGTATCCCAAAACATATAGTCCGAAAATATAGCCAACTCTTAGAGGAACACGGTTATATCATTTCAAAAACAGCTGATGCTCGTATTTATAAATTGGATGATTTAAAACTATTGAAATCTATACATGAAAGAGCTGCTACATTACAAGAAGACATTTCAGAAACAATACCTATTATTTTAAAAGAAAAAGATGCCCCACCTGTACCTGTTATTCAAGATAAACAAGAAGTGCAACCAAAAGAAGATGGGCGTAACTTTGAGGAGTTCATGCTAAAACTTGAAATGCTTGCTCAATTAAATGAAGCAATTATTCATCAAAACTCTACTCTCATTACACAAAATCGTTTAAAAGACGAGAAATTAGATGAACTAATGCAACAAGTTTATGTAAAAGAAGGCTCACAAGAAAAAATGTTACAAGATCTAGTTGTTCACGCCGCTCAAACAGATGCACTCCAAAAAGAAAAAATGGACTTATTAATGAATCATATGTATAAGCGAGAATCCAAACAAGAAGAAAAAATGAATAAACTTGTCAATCAAATTTACAATAAAGATAGCAACCGTGATACACAACTTATGCAAGTTATTCGCGAAATTCAAGAAACAAAAAGATTAGTCGCCGCCTCAAAAGAGCAAAGCTTCTTTCAATCATTTAAAAGTTTATTCGTTCGAACAAAACAAGAAAAAATAAATGAATGAAATTTTGTATCTTTTTCTAATGCACGATAAAATAAAAAGTTACCTTCTATCGGTAACTTTTATTCCTTATATCGTACAGCTGGCAATATAATAATAGCTTCAGTTCCTTTTCCGCTTTCACTTTTATATTCCAATGTGCCATTATGCGCTTGTAAAATACTAAATGTTACCATAAGGCCTAATCCTGTTCCTTTTTCTTTTAAAGAATAATACGGTTGTCCAAGCCTTACTAACTGTTCTTTTGTCATTCCAACACCACTATCTTTAACTCTTATTATTATCAATTCATCTTTTTGAATAGCTGTTACTTTTAAATACCCTTTGTTTCCTTGAATTGCTTCAATACCGTTTTTAACAACATTCATAATAGCTTGCTTCAATTTCGTCTTATCGCCGATAGTATAAAGGCTCTCAGAAATCTCAACTTGCAAATAAACGCCCTGCATCGCTGCAAATGATGACATAAGAGTTGTCATTTCAATTAATTGTGCTGATAAACAAATATGTTCTTTTTTTTCAATTTGAGGCCTTGCTAAATTTAAATAATCTGAAATAATCTGTTCAGCACGATCCAGTTCAGCTAATACGAGACGCATATAATCTTTGTTCTTTACGTCTTCCGTACTCTCTAGCAATTGAATAAACCCTCGTACAACAGTGAGAGGGTTTCGAACTTCATGTGCAACACTTGCAGCTAACTCACTTACAATATTAAGTTTTTCTGATTTTTGCATTTCTGTACGCAATAATGCATTTTCGTTTAAATACTCAGTCAAATACACTTGAAATACCATTGTCATAACCATAATAAGTGATGCAAATATATACCCACTATATAGATTAGATATGTACGGTGTAAAACCTGTTTCTAAAAGGACATTCAACATCCCGACTACTAATGAAACAAGAACATAAAATGATGCAATCATAAAAGCTAATATTAGCTTCTTATCTCTTGAAAAAAGAGACCATTTCTTTGACAAAAATAATGGAATTATCGAAAGAAATATAACTTCTACCATAGGCAACCAACTAAGCCCCTTAAAAATCCATTCATATGCAACATAAATAATGGCAGGGATGAGCCCAACAATCCCACCATATAAAAAACCACTAACAATTGGGACTGGATGAAAATTGTATCCGCAAACGGTACCAAAACAAATAGAGTATGTCATGGAGAGAACGAGTGTAACGCTAGATAAAAACATAATAAAGTAGCGATTAGGCTTCGGAAGCATTCCTTGATAACGATTTAAACGAATCGCTTCATATAAAAATAGTGGTAAAATAATGATGGCAATTTGGATCATTAAATCACGAATCAGCTCCATAGCCTCTCATCCCCTATATGTATTTTTATATGATTATATCATTTTATAAGTCCATTTGTTTCAAAATTTTGATTTTTCTTAACATCTTTGTTAATTATTTGTTAACAACTAATAATAAATGTTACAAATTTCCGAAATGATTGTAAACCCTGTACCAAATTTCCTTCGTGCAGTATACAATGAATACGGATTACAAAGAAAATAAAAAACACTTCACTAGACGGACAACTATCGCAAAATACAGCATATAATCCATACTATCTATGTTTACAAATAAGTGATCATTACTTTAGTAGGAGGAAGATAAATATGGCGGGTACTACGCTTGTTTTAAAAGAAGAAAATTTGGTTGTGCTAGAAAACGTTGAAAAATCAGTATACGAAGAATTGCAACATAAAGCAGGGGACGAAGACTGTACATGTGCTGTAAATGAATCCGTTGTCCATCTTGGCAAAGTATCTTCCGTACTTTGGAACGAAGATGAAATAGATTGGGAATACGGTTATTAAAAAGTCGCTTGCAGCGGCTTTTTTTGTGTTTATGCTTAAGTGAAACTTTAATTAACTCACACAGCTTATACTCTTATAGACATTTGAATCCTCACATAATTTCTTACTTCCACTGAATTTTAAGATACGATTCTTATCTTTCACAAATAGCGGGGGAAATTTTATAAACAAAGCGTAATAGTTGAAAATATGATAAAATGAACTTAATTTTCAAACGGAAGAAAGGGAGATACAATGGAACAATTCATTAATCCTAGAGTGAAGGACATCCAAATTTCTGGAATCCGTCAGTTCTCTAATATGATTCAAAACTATGATAATCTTATCTCTTTAACAATTGGGCAACCCGATTTCCCTACACCTTCTCTAGTAAAAGAAGCAGCTAAACGGGCCATTACAGAAAATTATACAAGCTATACACATAACGCTGGTTTACTAGAATTACGCAAGGCAGCTTGTAACTTTGTAAAGGACAACTACAATTTACATTATTCACCTGAAAACGAAACCATTGTTACAATCGGTGCTAGTGAAGCGATCGATGTTGCATTCCGAACTATTTTAGAACCAGGAACGGAAGTAATTTTACCTGCTCCTATTTACCCTGGTTACGAGCCGATTATTCGACTATGTGGTGCAACTCCTATTTTTATAGATGTTCGTGAAACTGGATTTCGTTTAACAGCTGAAGCTCTGCGAAATGCAATTACAGAACGAACAAGATGCGTCGTTTTACCGTATCCTTCTAATCCAACTGGTGTTACCTTATCAAAAGAAGAATTAGAAGATATTGTATCTATCTTAAAAGATAAAAATATTTTCGTTCTTTCCGATGAAATTTATAGCGAACTTGTATATGAAGACAAACACACATCTATCGCTCATTTCCCAGAAATGCGTGATAAGACTATTGTCATTAACGGCTTATCAAAATCACATTCTATGACTGGTTGGCGTATCGGACTTTTATTTGCTCCAGAATATTTAGCAAAACACATATTAAAAGTTCATCAATACAATGTTACATGTGCTACTTCAATCGCTCAGTATGCTGCAATCGAAGCTTTAACAGCTGCTAAAGATGCACCGAAGATGATGCGCTATCAATACAAAAAACGCCGTGATTACGTATATAATAGACTCATTCAAATGGGTTTAACGGTTGAGACGCCAACAGGTGCATTTTATTTATTCCCATATGTTGGACATTTAACATCTTCATCATTTGATTTTGCACTTGATCTTGTAAAAGAAGCTGGGCTAGCCGTTGTTCCTGGAACCGCATTTTCCGAATACGGTGAAGGCTACCTTCGCCTTTCCTATGCTTACAGTATCGAAACTTTAAAAGAAGGCTGTGACCGTTTAGAAGCCTTTCTAAAGAAAAAAGCTAAGAGTTAAACTCTTAGCTTTTTGTTGCATAATGATCACAAGTTTGACGCTTCAATAATTTATGCGGAATAATAATGCATTTTGAAGTAGATTCAGAATGCTCCACCTTATCAACTAAAGCTTTTGCCGCTTCATACCCTAATTGATAAATATTCACATCAACTGTCGAAAGTGGTGGACTAGCAATTTCTGATAATAAAGCATTGTTAAAGCTTACAATCGAAACATCTTTCGGTACAACAAATCCTTTTTTAGAAAGCGCACTTAACACGCCAAGTCCAATTAAATCATCCGTTGCCATAATTGCCGTCGGTGGTTGCTTTAGTCCCATTAATTCCTCAACAGCCTGTTGACCACTCTCTCTTGAAAAATCAAAGTGTAAAATATACTCTTTCGGCAATAGAATATCTGCTAGTTTCAAAGCATCACTCATCCCCGCCAAACGATCTCTCGTTACAAGTAAATCTGATCCACCGCCGATGAATGCGATTTGTTTATGGCCTAATGAAATCAAATATTCCGCTACTTCTCTTGCAGCTGTATAATTGTCATTATCTACATATGTAATTTCATCTTTTCGATCATATGGTTTTCCAATTAAAACAAACGGGAAGTTTTGGTCATGCAAGTATTGAATAATCCGATCGTTCTCTCTTGAATATAAAAGAATAATACCACCGATTTGACGCCCTTGTACCATTTTTACAACACCATTAAAAATTTCATCTTCCGTTTCACCAGTCGACATATAAAGCGCATACCCTTCCACATGTGCAAATGAACTAATTCCTCTTATAACTTCTGGGAAAAACGGATTTTGAAAAGCTTTACTTGCAGAACTCGGCATAACAAGACCAAGTGTCTTCGTCGTTTGGTTCGCAAGGTTTCTTGCATTTAAATTTGGATGATACCCTAATTCACTCATTACTTTTCGAACACGGCGCTTTGTCTTTTCACTTATACTTGGATTATCAGCAATTACACGAGAAACAGTTGATGGTGCTACGTTCGCCTTCTTCGCCACATCTTTAATTGTAACTGTCATAAAAATCCCCTCCTTTCACTTCTCTGCCATTTTCATATATTTTATCTTGCACCCGTTGCAAGTCATAGGAGAAGTCATAAACTGTCATTTATTTATTCTATCTTGCAAAACTTATCATATTCTCCCTCTCCATGTATTGTAAGGGATATAGCTCTTTTTTCCTATACTATAATATACTATTTATTTCACTTCTTTTCATATGCGATGTCAAATCTCTTTTCATCTCTCTATAATTTTTTTATAGAGAGATGAAAAGAAAAATGGGACATAATGTCCCATTTCTCATCCTTTCGTACCTCCAGCTGTTAAACCAGAAATAAAGTATTTTTGTAGTGATAAGAATAAAATCGAAATCGGGATTGCAATTAATACTGAACCAGCCGCAAACGTCGTAAATTCATTACCAAATTTTTTCGCTACCATTTCATATAATCCAACTGCTAAAGTGTAATTTTCCGGCGTGCGTAAAATAATACTTGCTAAAATGAAATCTGTAAATGGACCGATGAAAGTGAATAATGCTACAACCGCTACGATTGGCTTTGCAAGCGGCATAATGATTTGCCAAAAAATACGGAAGTGTCCTGCTCCATCCATGCGGGCTGACTCATCCAACTCTTTCGGAATCGTATCAAAATACCCTTTCATAAGCCAAGTATTCATTGGAATTGCTCCACCTACATAAATTAAAATTAATGCAAGATGTGTATCAATTAATCCTGTTAACTGCGCTAATACATATAGTGCGATTAACGCTGCAAAGTTCGGAATCATTTGTAGAATTAAAAATGTTAATAAACCATTTTTTCTTCCGACAAAACGATATCTCGAAAATGCATAAGCAGTAAAGCTAATTGCTAACACCGAAAAAATCATCGTCATAACACTAACTTTTAACGTATTTTTATACCAAAGTAAGTAATTACTTGAATCAAGATCAAGTAGCTTACGATAATGATCTAACGTAGCATTTTTTGGAATAATGCTAGAACCAGACAAACTATCTCCTGGATTAAACGATGAACCAATAATCCATAGTAATGGATAGAAAATAATCGCACACATTATGAAGATAACCAAATAACTTAATGAAAGACGTAACATCTTTTGTCGTTTAATATTCATTTACATCATATCCTCTTCTTGGAATGATTTTGTTCTCTTAAATTGCCATAACGCAACTGTAATAACGATTAACGATAAAATCATTGTAAGAGCTGCTGCTTTTCCGTACTGCGCTGAAGTCATCGTTAACTTATAAATCCATGAAATTAAAATATCCGTTCCACCTGCATCTTGCCCCGCTACAGCAGGACCTCCGCCATTAAATAGATAAATGATACTAAAGTTATTAAAGTTAAACGTATATTGTGTAATTAAAATTGGTGCTGTTGCGTATAAAACAAGTGGCAATGTAATTTTACGGAACTGTTGCCAAGCAGTTGCTCCATCTACTGTAGCAGCTTCATATAATTCTCCTGGAATCGATTGCAATATACCTGTTGTCATTGCAAAGACGAATGGGAAACCGAGCCACGTTTGGATCATAATTAAAGCAATCTTCGCCCAAAACGGATCTGTCATCCAAGCAATCTTTTCAATCCCGAATAAAGCTAATACTTGATTATTAATTGCTCCAAATGTTTCATTAAACATACCCGAGAAGACAAGAATAGATACGAATGCTGGAACAGCCCACGGTAAAATGAAAATTGTTCGAATAATTGCCTTACCTTTAATACCAGGCTGATTTACGATAATCGCTAAGAAAATACCAAGTGCAACTTGTAATGTTGTTGCAACAAATGTCCAAATGACAGTCCAAGAAAATACACTTAAAAATGTCTCTCTCCACATTGGTAATGTGAAAATATCAATAAAGTTTTTAAAGCCCACCCAATCTACTAATTTAGCTGGAGGAGAGTGATATAAGTCATAGTTCGTAAATCCAATTAAAATTACAAAAATGATTGGAAATACAACTACAAAGATTAGTAATAGAAATCCTGGTGAAACCATTAAATATGGAAAACCTTGATCTAATAAGTTACGGTATTGCTCTTTTACAGAGTTTAATGGGGTTCCTATATCACGTTTCTTCCCGTTTTGATATGCATCATATAAATTAAATCCATATATTCCGAGTCCAAACACGATGACGATAAGTGCCAAGATCCCTTCCACTAATAGAAAGACAGAATGGTCACGTGGAACTTCTGTACCGAGTGTTACAATTCCCCATAATCCCATATTTAATAAATCAGTAAATGCTACAATAAATGAACCTGTTAATACTAGAAAAATAAGGCCTTTTACAAATTGTTTATTATACATTTGGCCTATGCCTGGAATGATTGATAACATGGTTGCCATTTTCCTATGTTTTGAACCTTTTAAGCCGTTTGCTGGTTCCATAGATGTTTGCATGTTCCTTCCCCCTTTTTTCTGGGAGAGAATTCGTGCCTCTTATAGTAGAGGCACGAATTTCACCTTATTTTTTATTGCTGTGGTTTGCCTCAATATTCCCTTTAATTTGCTTCACTGCATTATCAAGTGCTGCTTTTGGTGCTTCTTTATCTGTAACTACTAACTGAAGCGCGTCTCCAGCTGGTTTCCATACTTCTTGCATTTCTGGAATATTCGGCATTGGAATTCCATTTTCTGATTGAGTTGCAACTGCTTTTGCAGCTTCATTATCTTTAATAATTGGATCTTCCATTACTGATTTTACTGGAGGAATCTCTTTTGTCTTCTCAAATCTAATTTTTGCGTTTTCTTCATTTGTTACCCACTCAGTGAATTTTGTAGCTAAATCATTTTGTTTAGAGAAGCTTGTTACATGCCATCCTTTTACCCCAACAAATGTTTTCATCGGTTGACCATTTGGTAATTTTGGCATTGGAGCAACACCATAATCAATTCCGTTCTTTTCCATCGCTTGGAACGCCCACGGTCCGTTCATAATAGATGCTGCTTTTCCTTCATTGAATAATCCATCAGCAGCAGGTCCACCAGATTCACCGATAATACCTTTCGGGAATAACTTTTCTTTGTACCATTTTTGAAGATATTCAGCACCTTGTACTGCTCCGCTATTATTTAATCCAACATCACTTGCATTTGGCTTTCCGTCTTTCTCACCAAATACATATCCGCCCATACCTGCCATAAACGCGTTAGCAAAGTAGAAGTTATCTCCTAATGTTAAAAATCCGTACTTGCCATCCTTCGTAAAGTCTTTTGAGAAGTTAAATAGCTCGTCCATCGTTTCTGGAGCTTTTTGCATTAATTTTTTATTGTAAATAAAAATTGGTGTTTCAATTGCTTTTGGTAAACCATATAATTTCCCGTTGTATGTTTGTGCCTTTATTGATAAGTCAGTAAATTTACTCTTCACAGCATCATCTGCTTTTACTTCAGAAAGTAAGCCTTCTGTTACTGCATTTCCGATTTGATCGTGTGGCAATGTTACAACATCTGGTCCCGTCCCCGCTGGTCCATCAAGACGTAACTTTTTCACTTGATCTGTCATTTGCATTTCAACAACTTTTACTTTTACTTTATATTTTTCCTCAAAGCTTTTCACTGCTGGTTCTAAACCAACACCTTTTTTATCATCTTCCCAAACGAGAAGATCATAGTCTTTCTTCGCTTTACTTTCCTCTTTTTTTCCTGAATCTTTCGGTCCACATGCAGATAACATGCCAATTGACAATGCTGAAATCGTTAATAGTGATAATGCTTTCTTCATCCCAAAAACCTCCCTAAATTGTCTATGTACCTCTTTAATTGAAAACGTTTGCATTTGATTGTTTAATAGAAGCGCAAACAATATCTAAATCTATGAAAACGTTTGCGCTATTTGTCTATCATTATACATCCTTTTATTCATTTTGCAAATATTAATTTTCAAAATAATCTTATCACACTCTTTATTCATTGACTTTACATAAAATGAATACTACTCTTATAAGCAATATTAAAGTTATGTGGAAGGCAATCGTTTGCAACATAATCTTTATTATTTCATTTACGGGAACTATATGTATAGAGATATTAAAGGGGGATTTTCTATATGCTTAAAGAAGCGATCTATCATAGGCCAAAAGATAATTATGCATACGCTTACGACGAAAAAACAATTCACATCCGAATACACACAAAAAGAGATGATGTTCACAGCGCCGCTCTCATCTACGGGGATCCGTACGAATGGCAGGACGGGAAATGGATTACAGCAAGTACACCAATGAAAAAAACCGGATCTACTGAGTTATTTGATTATTGGTCCGTTTCAATCAAACCAAAATTTAAACGCTTACGTTATGGATTCGAATTAAAAAACGACGTAGAAACTCTTATTTATACAGAAAGAGGATTTTTTTCTAATATTCCAAATGACGATGTCGGTAACTTTTTCTGCTTTCCATTCATTCATGCAAAAGACGTTTTCAGAGCACCATCCTGGATTAAAGACACAGTATGGTATCAAATTTTCCCGGAACGATTCGCTAACGGGGATAGCACATTAAATCCTGCAAACACCCTTCCTTGGGGAAGTACCGAACCAACTCCAACTAATTTTTTCGGCGGAGATTTTGCTGGTATTATTCAAAACCTTGATTACCTTGTGAAGCTTGGAATTTCCGGAATATATTTCACTCCTATTTTCAAAGCTCATTCGAATCATAAATATGACACAATTGATTACATGGAAATCGATCCACAATTTGGGACGAAAGAAACTTTCAAAGAACTCATTGAAGCGTGTCATAAACGTGGTATAAAAGTAATGCTCGATGCTGTTTTTAATCATAGCGGGTACTTCTTTGATAAATTTCAAGACGTGCTGGAACAAGGTGAAAATTCCGCCTATAAAGATTGGTTCCATATTCATGAATTTCCAATTATAACCGAACCACTTCCTAATTATGATACTTTCGCATTTACACCGTATATGCCTAAATTAAATACAGCACACCCAGATGTAAAAGAATATTTACTTGAAGTAGGGCGTTATTGGGTAAGAGAATTCAATATAGACGGTTGGCGCCTTGATGTAGCAAATGAAGTCGATCACAGTTTTTGGAGAGAATTCCGAAGTGAAATAAAAGCATTAAATCCTGAAGTATATATTTTAGGTGAAATTTGGCACGATGCACTCCCATGGCTACAAGGTGACCAATTTGATGCTGTAATGAGCTATCCTGTTACAAACGCTCTACTTTCTTACTTTGCTAACGAATCCATTCATGCAAGTGAATTTATGAAACAAATTACCGATTCTCTACATTCCTACTCTATGAATGTAAATGAAGCGGCATTTCATTTATTAGACAGTCATGACACACCTAGAATTTTAGCAACATGTAACGGGGATAAAAATAAGTTAAAGTTACTCTATGTATTTCACCTTTCTTTCATCGGTTCTCCTTGTATTTATTACGGCGATGAAATCGGTATGGATGGTGGAATGGACCCTGACTGCCGCAAATGTATGATATGGGATGAAAAAGAACAAGATACTCTTTTATTTACACATATACAAACATTAATTTCATTACGGAAACAACATAAAGCATTTGGAGGAAATGGTACTTTTCAATTCATTGAGGCAAATGATGAACATAATTATATTTCTTATACAAAAACATATGAAGATGAAACTATCTTTTTCGTTTTAAATCCTACTAACAGTGAAGTTACAACTTCACTCCCTCTTCATATTACCAGGAAGAAAATAATTAACATTTATACAAACGAAGAATTTTCAGCGGAAGCAAGTGTATTACAAGTTACACTTCCACCGTATGGATTCTCTATTTTAAAATGGTAATAGTAAAAGCCTTATGCCAGGGTGGCATAAGGCTTTTCTTATTTCAATTTAAATACCATTGCTTCATATGGTCGTAATGTAATGTTTTCTATCAATACATTTTCTACATCATAATTGTGTATTAATAACTCTGCTTCACTATAAATAATGTCCTCAGGCAATTCAAATACACATTCATCTGCAGTAAAGTTTGCAATCACCAGAAGCTTTTCTTCTCCATATGTTCTTACATAAGCAAAAACAGAAGGGTTATTTTCTAATATTAAATCATATGTTCCATACACAACTATTTCATTGTTTTTACGTAATTCAATCAATTTTTTATAGTAATAAAAAATCGATTCTTCATCTTGGATTGCCTGTTTCACATTAATCTCTTTGTAGTTAGGATTTACCGCAATCCAAGGCTCACCCGTTGTGAATCCAGCATGTTCTCTATCATCCCACTGCATCGGAGTTCTAGCATTATCTCGGCCCTTTATATATATAGACTGCATCACTTTATCTATATCTTCGCCGCGCTCTATAACTTTTTCTTTATACATATTTAGTGTTTCAATATCTCGGTATTCATCAATTGATTCAAATCGAACATTGGTCATTCCGATTTCTTCTCCTTGATAAATATATGGTGTCCCTTTCATCATATGAAGTACTGTCGCTAACATTTTTGCTGATTCAGTATGATAAGCTCCATCATTACCAAAACGAGATACAACGCGAGGCTGGTCATGGTTATTCCAATAAAGGCTATTCCATCCTGTTTGTTCTAATGCTTTTTGCCACTTTGTTAAATTTTGTTTCAAAGTAAGAAGTGAGCATGGTTTTACATCCCATTTCCCACCTTCTCCGGAATCTAAATCCATATGTTCAAATTGGAATACCATTTGTAGTTCTTTTCTAGCTTCCCCTGTATACAATTTAGCCTCTTCTGTCGTTACACCAGGCATTTCCCCAACCGTCATAATGTCATACTGAGACAATACGTCTTCATTCATTTCATGCAAATACTTATGAATGTTCGGACCGTTCATAAAATGTTTATGCCCTGAAACATATCCTTCTTCATCCGTTTCAACATATGGTAAGCCATCTTCTTTAGAAATAAAATTAATAACATCCATACGGAACCCATCAATTCCTTTTTCTAACCAAAACTTCATCATGTCATAAACATCTTGTCTTACCTTTTCATTATCCCAGTTTAAATCTGGCTGTTTTTTAGAAAACAGATGTAAATAATATTCATCTGTCATCTCATCATATTGCCATGCAGATCCACTAAATGCTGCTCCCCAGTTATTCGGCTCTTTCCCTTCTTTTCCAGGGCGCCATATATAATAGTCTCTATATTTATTATCTTTCGATTTACATGATTCAATAAACCAATTATGTTCATCTGAAGTATGATTAACAACTAAGTCCATCATAAGTTTCATATTACGTTTATGCATTTCATGTAATAGTTCATCCCAATCTTCCATTGTTCCGAACTCGTTCATAATTTTACAATAATCACTTATATCGTAACCATTATCATCGTTTGGAGATTCATAGACTGGTGATAACCAAATTACATCAATACCTAATTCTTTTAAGTAGTCTAGCTTCGCAAGAATACCACGAAGGTCACCTATACCATCACCATTACTATCCATAAAACTACGAGGATAAATTTGATATACTACACTTTCTTTCCACCATTGTTTTCCCATTATGCTACCCCATTTCATCTATACTATTGATTCTTTTTTCTTTTTTTAAGGCGCAAACGTTTTCATTACTGAATGATAACAGATTCTATCCAAATTTAAAATAGCGCTTACAATATTTATTTTCTTTTTCTAATAAAACATGTGAAACTTATTATATATTCATAGGAATAATGAAAACGTTTTATTTTTTTATAGTGTTTTTATTTCTTTTTTGAATCTATTCGTTTATAATAAATTCAAAGAAAACGTTTGCATAAACTTTCTAGGGGGAAATATCATGGCAGAACTTAAATTAGAAAATATTTATAAAATATATGATAATAACGTAACAGCCGTAACAGATTTTAACTTACACATTCAAGATAAAGAATTTATCGTATTCGTTGGTCCTTCTGGATGCGGAAAATCTACAACACTACGAATGGTAGCTGGACTTGAAGATATTTCAAAAGGAGAATTTTCAATTGATGGTAAGCCAATGAACGATGTTCCTCCAAAAGATCGAGATATCGCAATGGTCTTCCAAAACTACGCTCTTTATCCACATATGAGTGTGTATGATAATATGGCATTTGGATTAAAACTTCGAAAAATACCGAAAGATGAAATCGACCGTCGAGTGAAACATGCAGCTCAAATTTTAGGGCTTGAACAATATTTAGATAGAAAACCGAAAGCTTTATCAGGTGGACAACGTCAACGTGTTGCATTAGGTAGAGCAATTGTTCGAGACGCAAAAGTCTTCTTAATGGATGAACCATTATCAAACTTAGACGCTAAACTACGTGTTGCAATGCGATCAGAAATTTCTAAATTACACCACCGCCTTGGCACAACGACAATTTATGTAACACATGATCAAACTGAGGCAATGACAATGGCTTCACGTCTTGTTGTTATGAAAGACGGCAAAATCCAACAAATTGGAACTCCAAAAGAAGTATATGAAACACCTGAAAATATTTTCGTTGGTGGTTTTATCGGTTCACCCGCAATGAATTTCTTCCGTGGAAAATTAACTGAAACCGATTTCGTTATAGACAGTTCACTAAAGTTTAAAGTATCTGAAGGAAAAATGAAGTTATTACGCGAACAAGGCTATGTAAATAAAGAAATTGTTTTAGGTATTCGTCCAGAAGATATTCATGATGAACTATTATTTTTAGAAGCTTCACAAGCTACTACTTTCACAACGAAAATTGAAGTTGCAGAGTTGTTAGGGGCTGAATCCATTTTATATATGAAACTTGGAAATCAAGATTTTGCAGCACGTGTTGATGCAAGACATACTTTTTCACCTGGTGACCAAATTAAACTTGCTTTTGATATGAATAAAGCACATTTCTTTGATAGCCAAACCGAACAACGTATTCGTTAAAAAATAAAGTTCTATAATAGAACATACAAAAAAACCGTCCACATATATACTGGGGGCGGTTTTCCATTATTATACTAGGGCTTCTATTGTATGAAATGATTGTCCTCTCGTGCTAATAATACCAAAAACAGGTAAATCACTAAGCACCACTTCTTCTTGCTGTTTCATAAAAGATGACGTTAATTGTTTTATCTCTATCCAAACGTCATTAATACAAAGTACATTGGAATCGTTCTCTTGTTGGCGAGAAAAAATAGAATCTATTTTATATAGACCAGCATTTTGAAAAAGCATATCAATACGACTGTATGCCTCCATAGCAAAACTAATAACACGTTGCCAATCTCCTTGTTTCCCCATATCGTAGGATACAAAAAGTGCTTCTCCGCCTAAATCCGTAATTTCCTCGGCTGTTGCTTGTCCACTTTCTTGATCAATGTCCGTCACAATTACTTTTGCGCCTTGCTTAGCCAACAAAAGAGCTGTACTACGTCCAATACCGATGCCACCACCAGTTACAATGGCAACTTTTCCTGCAAGCTTCATTTTCATTACCCCTTCTATATGTCTTACCGTCATTCAGTATACTCCTTTATTAGATTAGTCCGCAAGCAGGAAAAGTTTACTTCACAACTTGTAAGCGATTACTTTTCTGTTTCTTTTTTTTTCTTACTATTATATTGATCGAAGGTTAAACCAATAAAAATAAGAATTCCCCAAAATATTAAGCTACCTCCAGTCATTCCAAATCCCCCTTTGTTATATAACGATATTATTTATATCCATTATATCATTCTCTTAATTTTCAATCTATTCAAAACGAAAATAGGATGTTTGAATTAGCTACAGCTTCTTTAAACATCCTTCCGTAATATGGAAGGTACTATATAGGAGATATCCACCCTATATCAATTCCATTTATCTAATTTTATGAAAAAATAAGAGAATGATGAAATTTTTCACGAAATTAAAAATAAGACTTTTTATATACAAACGATAAAAAGTCTTATTTCATTAGTAGCACGTATAATCTAAATATTAATTATACAAGACTCATCACTTTCGTCTTTGCAATTAAATCATGGAAGCCACAATTATCTTTGCGGAATAACATCATATATACATTGCATATTAATGGAACTCCAAGTAATAATATGCTTGGTAATAATAATACCAAAAATCGTATTATTAATGTTTGTAACGTTAGTTTTTCACTTGTTAACGAGATTATTTTTGTTCTTGTTACCTTTTTACCAAGTGTAGAACCGTTCCAAAGAAAAGGTAACAGAATAAAATTTATAGCCATTAATACGAAAACAAGTGTAAGGTCATATCTATAGTCACCTAAACTTATATTAAAACGATCAAAAATAGCACTATAGTTTCCTGTAATAATAGCTACTACTGCACCGTACGTAACCGAGATTAAAAACATGTCAATAAGGGAAGCACCTATGCGATTCATTACAAGCGCTGGACGATGCATCTTTAACTTCATTTTGTGTCGACTCCTTCATATCCTTCTTTACCCGTTTCATCGTACCACTTCTAAAAAACATTGTAAACTGGCGTTTCGCTTACTTTTCTTGTACAATGTGTTACAACAGCATTATAAAGGAGGTTCCCATATTGAAAAGATGGATAATCCTATTTGCCGCACTCTTATTAACAGGTTGTACAGGCAATACAAACCATTTAACTTATACAATTAACGATGAATATGAACTCATCCATACTTCTGGAGATGCATTTGAACTTTTCCCCTCTCAGGATGCTGTATATGCTACACAATACATCCCTGCAAAGATTACAGAAATTGCTTGGGACGATAAATACATTATCACAAAACAAATTGAGGAAAAATCAGATCCAAATAATCCTGACGCAGCAATTACAAATAAAAAAAGTGAACATTATTGGATTATCGATGTAAAGCATAATAAACGATTCGGTCCTTATAATGAAAAACAATTTAACGAGCAAAAAGATGCTTTTAAAATTACAGTGCCTTTTCAAAGTGTAGATTCATATGTGAAAGAGCTAAAAAAACAGTCAGCATAACTTTTGAAGTGACCCCCGAAAGTTAGACAGGTCGTTTCATTAGGCAGCCTCTAGGGTATGAGCCCGGTATTGTACCGGGCTCATACCCTTTAATTTTGCCTTAATTCTTTTATGATTATAGTATTCTATATACTTTGCTAATTCTTGTTTGAAATGTGTTATACTTTCAAATTCTTTTCGATACAGAAATTCCGATTTCATGATACCGAAGAAATTTTCAATAACGGCATTGTCATAACAGTTTCCTTTACGAGACATACTTTGAGTTATGCCACACTTCGTAAGAGAATGACGGTATTGTTTCATTTGATAGTGCCAGCCTTGATCAGAGTGAATGAGGAGTTTATCCTGATCTGTTACACGTTCAAAAGCTTGATCTAACATGGTTGAAACAAGGGAATAGGTAGGTCTTGAACCAATGGTATAGGTGATAATTTCACCATTAAATAAATCCAATATTGGCGATAGATATAACTTCTCCCCAAATAACTTACACTCCGTAATATCTGTAACCCACTTCTCATTTGGTTTTTCAGATTGGAAGTTGCGATTTAAAATATTCGGCGCAATTTTCCCAACTGTCCCTTTATAAGAGCGATATTTTTTTATACGAATCAGACATTTTAACCCTAATTCTTTCATAAGACGATACACCTTTTTATGATTTACTTTGTGCCCACGATTCATAAGTTCATCGCGAATACGACGATAGCCATAACACCCATCGTGTTCATCATAAATAGCTTGAATCAGTGCTTTTACCTCCGCATTTGGATCAGGACGATTGAACTGTTTTATCCAATAATAGTACGTACTACGCGGAATATTAGCGAGTTTAAGTAACTCCTTAACAGGAAATTCATGCCTTAACTCATAGATTACTTCCGCTTTGTCTTGTTTTGTGATTTTTCCTTGTTTTGAACTAAGGCATTCAACTTTTTTAAATATGCATTTTCCATACGTAAACGTTCATTTTCCGCTTGTAAGGCTTCGATTGATCCTTCAACTACTGGTTTTATATTTTTATCTTTCATGGTTGGACGCCCCTTTTTCTTTGATTGTAGGGCATCCAATCCTCCTGTTTCATACGCTATTTTCCATTTCCGAAGTGTTTCATAAGACGGAATATTGAAAAGTGCCGCTGTTTCTCTGATAGATGTCCCGTGTTCATTCATATAATAAAGTACATCTAGTTTATACTGAGCTGAGTAGAATGTATAGCGCTTTTCAAAGGCCTTTTCACCTGAATATTCATATCGTCTAATCCACTCGCGAAGTAAAACAGGAGTAACTCCTATAGATTTAGCAATTGTTTCTCCACTTTCTGAACCATCTAAATATCGTTTCACCGCTTGGATTTTTTCTTTTGAAGAAAATTTAGCCATAAAAAATGCACCTCCAATTGTTAGACCGTGTCTAACAATTGGTAACAATTGGGGTGCACTTCA